>CAZXXM010000019.1:2896-16148 GCA_964644715.1 uncultured Salinisphaerales bacterium | reverse complement strand
ACGTATGCCAGCGCCTGCCGCCGCATGCTCAATGCTGGTCAGGCCACGCCCGGCGAACTGGTCGAAGTGCTCGAGAAGATCAGCCGCCAGGCCGAACGTGCGGGCCAGGTGATCCGCGGCCTGCGCGCGATGGTCCGCCAGCGCGAGACCGAACGCGCGCTGCTGGATCTGAACCCGCTGGTCGACGAAGTGGTGCAACTCGCGGAGATCGACCTGCGGGGATCCACGCAGCGGCTCGAGCTGGAGCTGGCGCCCGACCTTCCGTGCTTCCTCGGAGACGGCGTCCAGATCCAGCAGGTCCTGATGAACCTGATCCGCAACGCGGCCGAAGCGATGCGGGAATCCGGCAGCGGCGAAGAAGTCCGCGTTTCGACACGTCTGGGTGCCGACGGCATGCTCGAACTCTGCGTATCGGACCAGGGTCCGGGCGTGGCGCCCGAAGTCGAGGCCCGATTGTTTGATCCCTTTCTGACGACCAAATCGCAGGGCATGGGCCTGGGGCTGTCGATCTGCAAGTCGATCATGCAGGCTCATGCCGGAGACCTGACCTATCGTAGGCGGACGGGAGGCGGCGCGCAGTTCCTGGCACGCCTCCCGGTCGCGCCGAACCCGGACATCGAATGAACGAAGCCATCGTCCATATCGTCGACGACGAGGAGCCGATTCGCGACAGCATCGCGCTGTTGCTGCGATCGGCCGGACTGCGCTCGCGTCAGTACGAGGACGCGCACGCCTTTCTCGCCACCTACCAGCCCGGCGGCTGCGGCTGCCTGGTGCTCGACGTGCGCATGCCGCGGATGACCGGCATGGAGCTGCAGCAGGAACTCAACCGGCGCGGATGGACGCTGCCGGTGATCTTCGTGACCGGCCACGGTGACGTGCCGATGGCCGTCGAGGCCATGCGCGAAGGTGCGCTCGATTTCCTGCAGAAGCCGTTCAACGACGAAGAGCTGATCCGGCGGGTGAACCGCGCGCTGGAGCACGACCAGCGGGTTCGCCGCCATTCGGGCGACCGCGAGGCGACGATGCAGCGTCTCGAGAGCCTCACGTCCCGCGAACGGGAGGTCGCCGAGCGCATCGTCGCGGGCCAGGCCAACAAGGTGATCGCGCTGGAACTCTCGCTGTCCGAACGCACCGTCGAACTGCACCGGGCGCGCGTGATGCAGAAGATGGGCGTGCGCGGCGTCGCGCAACTCGTGCAACTCTGGAATGCGCTGGGCCTGATCGGCGAGGCGCCGTGACCGCACCGACACGGGCGTCGCCTCTTTCCTGAAGATGGCGGCGCCCGCCCGCGCACGTCCGCGAATTCCGCTTGATCCAGGTCAATGTCGCGACGCCTGCGCCGGCGCACTTTGGAGTACCGGCAAAGAGCGGCGCGAGGACCCACGATGACCACCGAAGGCGCCGCTGCGCACCCATCCGTACCGATGCTCCCGCTGGCGCCACCGAACCCGGAGCTGATGGAGCGGGCCGTTCACGTCGCTGCCAACGCCATGTTTCTGGCCGACCGCAGCGGGCGCATCCGCTGGGTCAATTCGGCGTTCACGCGCCTGTACGGCTTCGAGGCCCGTGAGGTCCTCGGGTCGACGCCGCGCATCCTGAAGTCGGGCCGGCAGACCAACGCGTTCTATCGCGACCTGTGGTTGACGGTTCGCGGCGGAAAGGTCTGGCGCGGTCACCTCAGCAATCGCCACAAGAACGGCGAGGTGCTCGACGTCGACCAGACCATCACGCCGGTCTGCGACGAGCACGGGCAGCCGACGCATTTCTTCGTCGTGTACGAAGACATCACCGAACGCCTGCGCAGCGAGCAGCAGCTGACGCAGCTGGCGATGTTCGACAGCCTGACCGGTTTGCCCAATCGAAACCAGTTCCACTGCCGTCTTGCCGAAGCCTGTGCCAGGAGCCGTCGCAGCACCAAGCCGCTGGCCGTCATGCTGCTCGACCTGGATCACTTCAAGCGCGTCAACGATACGCTGGGGCACGCCGGTGGCGACGAGCTGCTGTCCCAGGTGGGCCGGTGCATGACGTCCGCGCTTCGGGATACCGATGTCGTGGCGCGACTGTCCGGAGACGAGTTCGCGGTGCTCGTCGAAGACCTCGCGACGCCCGACCAGGCGATCGACTCGGCGCAGCGTCTGCTGGGCGTCCTGGCCACACCGTTCAAAGTGCTGGGCGCCACGATCCAGATCGGCGCCAGCATCGGCATCGTCTTGTCCGGCGATCCCGAGGACAGTCCCGAGCGTCTGCTTCGCAATGCCGACCTGGCGATGTATCAGGCCAAGTCGCGCGGCCGCTCGTGCTTCCAGTTCTTCGACGCCGGGACGGACCTGGCCGCCCGCAGACGCTACGCCCTGCGCGACGCCCTGCGTCGTGCGTTGCGGCAAGACGAATTCCGTCTCTGCTTCCAGCCGCAGATCGATCAGCGCACCGGCGCGCTGGTCGGCGCCGAGGCCCTGTTGCGCTGGAACGATCCGCAGCGCGGACTCGTTCCGGCGGGTGAATTCATCGGCATCGCGGAACAGGACGGCATGATCTCAGCGCTCAACGACTGGGTTCTTCGAGCCGGCATTTCCGAAGCGGCGAAGCTGCATACCCGGATTCCCGGGATGGTGCCGATCTCGATCAACGTGTCGGCCGGACAGTTCGATCGCACCGACCTGGCGCCGATGATCGAGTCCCTGCTCGACCAGTACGCCCTGCCCGCCCTGGCGATCAGGCTCGAGATCACCGAGACGGTGATGCTGCGTTCAAGCCTCATCGTTCACGAGAACATCCGCGTTCTGGGCCGGCTGGGCGTCACCATCAGCGTCGACGATTTCGGGACCGGTTACTCCTCGCTGCCGGCGCTGCGCGAGTTTCCGATCAGCACGATCAAGCTCGACATGAGCTACGTCCGAGAGATCGGCAAGAGCAGGCGCGACGAGCAGTTGCTACGCGCCATCATCGGGATCGCGCAGAAGCTCGGTGTCGAGGTGATCGCCGAAGGAGTCGAGACGACACTGCAGCGCGATTTCCTGATTGGCGAGGGCTGCTTCAAGGCCCAGGGACATCTCTACCAGCAGGCGCTCACCGCGGACGATTTCGCATCCTGGATGATGCGGCGCAGCGTGATGGCGACGGCTGTCGCGAGCTGAAACGACGTCTCCGGCGACGTGAACTTCAAAACGGTGCGGCCCGTCCGCGCCGCGCACGGTCGGTGTCCGCCGCTCGCGGATCCCGATCCGGCCCGATTCCGGATCCGCCATACGTAGTTCCCGCAACCGCTTTTGCGGGTATTCCGAATATCGCGTCACCGGGCGCCACGTCACGCTGTCTCCACGTTCAGAGGAGATCGCGCCCGTGGCCTTCGACATCGCTCCGCAGCACCGCAACACGCCCAACTGCCTCGCCTGCCCGGTGCAGAACTGCGCCGCTCGCTGCCCCGAGAAATCCGGCACCTGGCAGGCGGCCGTGAGCCTGCTGCCGCCGCAGATGCCCGGATGCGGAACCCTCGTCCAGGCGGGCATGCCGCTGCCCGCGCTGTTCACCGTGCGCGCCGGCTGCATCAAGTCCTACACCGTCGACGCGCAGGGCAACGAGCATGTCCGCGCCTTCCACTTTCCGGGCGACATCGTCGGCCTCGATGCGCTCGGCGACGCGCAATCCGCGTCGGCGGCCTCGGCCGTAACGCCCTCGCAAGTGTGCGCGGTGTCGATGAACGACATCAGCCGTCAGATGAGCGCCGATCCCTACATGTCCTCGCACCTGCTCCGGAAGACTCGCGAGGCCTTGCGCCGCGCGATGGCCCTGTCCGGAGAGTTCACCGCCGACCAGCGCGTCGCCGCCTTCCTGCTGTTCGTCCACTCCCGCATCGGTTCCAACGACGTCGTCCGTCTGCCGATGACACGCCGCGAGATGGGCAGCTACCTGCGTCTTGCGACCGAGACCGTCTGCCGCGTGCTGGCCCGCTTCGAGAAGAGCGGATGGGTCGCCTGCTCGGACAAGCGCATCACCCTGCTGAATCGCGACGCGCTCGCCGATCTCGCGGAACCGGTCGCGCTCTGAGCCGCTCGGCGGACCCTCGCCCGGTAGCGCGGACGAGTTCCCCGTCGCATGTTTCCCGCATGAATCCCGGGGCGCGACTTCGAGATCTGCACAGGCCAACGCAAAGGACGCAAAGGGAAAAGAATGGCGCCAAGGATTTCCATCGATCCTTTGCGCCTTTTCTTTGCTGTTCTCTGTGTCCTTTGCGTTAGCCGTTGCGGTCAAGAACTGCTCGGAATTCCCCAATGGCACGCCCTCGAGCAACCGCTGCGCAGATTCGATCCCGTTCGTGGCGTATCGAGCCACCGGGGCCAGCATCAGGTCCCTCGATACGCCTCACCCCATGAAGCCGGGGTGAGGCACTCGGGACGAACGGGGGGCGATACAGGTGCCTCCCTGACGGCCGGCGAGAAGCCCTGGGGTTGCACCCGGGTTACCAGATCTTCAGGTGGTGCGGCGCTTCTGCAGCGCGTCGAGCGCTCCGTGACGAGCCAGCTCGCGTCCGAAATCGTCCGGCCGCACGATCAGAAGATCGCAGGCCGCCTGCGAGACGAAAGCCTCGGCATGGCTGCCGAGCAGCAGCCGGTCCAGCCCGGTGAGGTACTGGCTGCCGATCACCAAGAGTTCGACGTGGCCGAGTTCCGCGTGGCGTAGCGTCTCGGCCACCGGTTCCCCGCCGAGCAGCACGCGCTGCTCCGGCGCCACGCTGTGACGATCGGCAAACTGGTTGAACGCAACGCAATCGTCGCGGCGCAGTTCCTCGATCAGCTCGTCCATCTTCGCCGCGAGTCCCGCATCCGCGCGGTGATACGGAAACACGTGCAACAGTTCGAGCGCGGCCCCGCAAGCCATGGCCAGCGGAAGCGCGGCCTGGACCACGCGATCGTCGAGCCCCTCCGGGTGTGCGTCGGGATGCGAGGGATCGACGGCCGCCGCGAGGCGGGACGGCAGCGGCCGCGCACCGTCCTGGACCAGCATCAAGGGCACCGGGCACAGGCGTGCGAGCCGCCAGTCCGAAGTGCGGATCGACGTCCAGCGCCGCAACACGGATTCGCGCCGCAGATCCTTGACGACCAGATCGACGCCGGATTCGAGCACCTTGGCGATGACGGCTTCGTGCTCCTTGCGAGCCCAGGCCACCTCGCAGCTGGCGCGCAGCCCCTGCGACACCAGCCCGGCCGTCCACTCGGCGAGCCAGTTCAGCCGGACGTCGATGAACTGCTGTCGCGCGAGCCGCTCGACTTCCGGATCGACCAGCTCGGCGGTGGCGTCGATGCGCGCATCGAAGACCGACATGAAGAGGTGCAGGCGCGCGCCGCTGCGGCGCGCCAGTTCGACGGCGCGATGCGCGCCGGCGGTGATCTGCATCGCGGGATCGACGACGGCGAGAATCAGTTTGGGAAGGCTCATGGACGCTCCGGTGGACGACGCCATTGCAGCGCGAAGACGCGGCGCGCGCGTTGATCCGCGTCAATCGGCGTGGCGTTCGAGCCGGCGATGCGCCGGCATCATCGGGTCCGAACCGAGCGCCCGGTCGGCGGCGCGCAGCAGCGCATCGACGGAGGCGCCGTCGTCCGGTGCGCGGGCCCGCCCGATGCGCAGGTCGATTCCGGAGATCTCGCCGATCAAGGGGTAAGGCTCCGAGAGGTTCTGCATCAAGGTCTCGACGAGGCGGTTGGCCGCCGGACCATCCTCCGGCAGATCCACCAGATAGTCGCCAGCCGACATTCGCGCAGCATGTTCGGCGCCGACGGCCTCGCGCAGTCGGGACTGCAGCTCGGCGAAGAAGGCCTGGAGCGCGTCCGGGCCCAGCCCCTCGATGGCCGCGAGCCGGCGCGACGCGATCACGCCGATGGCCACGGGCCGACCCTGCGACAGGCGATCGGCGATGTTCTGCTCCAGTGCCGCGCGGTGCATCAAGCCGGTCAGTGAATCGTGGGGAGCCGTCAGTTCACGCCGCATCTCCTCCGCCTTCTGCTGGCTGATGTCGTCGTACAGCGCCAGATAGTGGGTCACCCGCCCGTCCGCGCCGAACGGACTGATCGTCTGATTGGCGGTGAAGGCGATTCCGGAGCGGTCGCGATCGACCGTCACGCCACGCCAGACGTCTCCGCTGCGGATCGTGTTCCAGAGATCGCGGTAGTGGCGCACGCCGTGCCGGCCGGAACCGAGAAAGCGCGGATTCCGCCCGAGCACGTCCTCTCGGGAATATCCGGTCAGCCGGCAGAACGCGGCGTTGCACCAGGCGATCCGGCCTTCGACGTCGGCGATGAAGGCGGCGCTGCCGGCGTGGCTCAAGGCCGATGCGAGCAGGTATCGCTTCGCCATTCGCGCGATCGCATCGAGCAGTCTTGCGCAGGCGGTCGCCGCGAATCCGGCCTCGTCGCCGCCGCCGGTGGCGCCGGACGAGGTCCGCGACGCGCACAGCATCAGCACCCAACCGGGTTCTTCGGTCTCCAGCGGATGGGCCCAGACACTGGCGATGCCGTCACGCGACGCGGCCTCGCGCCAGGGCATGAAGCCATCCTCGCCCACACCCATGCCGATGGCGTCGCGAGTACGCAGCGCGCGGGATGCAGGGCCGTTGCCGGCGATCGTGCCGTCGCAGCGCTCGGGCAATCGCGTCAGTTCCGCCCAGAGCAGCGTTTCGCGCGACGCCGCCTCGATCTCGAGCGTTCCGCTTTCGTGCCGCCGCACCAGCGCCACCAGCGGAGACGAGAACGCGTCGGCGAGGCCATGGCACAGGTTGCGCAGCACTTCGGCGGTGGGACGCTCCTCCACCATCTCGCGGTACGCGCGATCCACGCAGTGCTGGATCTGATGCCGCGCGTCAGCTGGCGTGGTGATCAGGGCGGGCATCGGGAGACTTCGGGCGGAAAGAGACGGGAGCAGGCTCATGGAGGCTTTGCGGGCGCAGGCGACAGCCCGCATCGTCTCCTGCACCGAAAGCAACGGCATTGACTCCGGTCAATCGCCGTATCGGCGTCCATCAGGCCGCGGTGTGCAGCAGCGGCGCGATCGCCTCGGTGGGAAGAGGCGCGACCCGGTAGGCATCGAAGGGCATTGCCAGCACGCGCAGGAAATGGCGGCCGCGCGGCGTCACCGACAGGCCGTCGGGTCGCAGGTCGACCAGGCCGTCGCGCGCCGCGCCCGCCAGTTCGGCAAGCTCGCGACGAAAATGGTGGCGCGCCGAAATTCCGAATCGCGCGCCCAGCGCCTCGTAAGACAGATCGCGCCCACAGAGGATGGCCTCGATCACCGCGGCCCGTAGTTCGTCCTCCTTCGTCAGGCCTACTCCGCGCACGGTGGCCGGGCGGCGCGCGGCGATGGCATCGAGATACCCGGTCAGTCCCCGGGCGTTCTGCGTGTACGCGCCGCCGATGCGGCTGATGCCGCTCATACCGAGCCCGAGCAGGTCAAGACCCGAACGCGTCGAGTAACCCTGGAAATTCCGGTGCAGGCCCTTGCTCCGCAGCGCCATCACCAGTTCGTCGCCGGGACGCGCGAAGTGATCCATGCCGACATGCACGTAGCCGACGGCCTCCAGCTTTTCGATCGCCATCTGCAGCAGGCGAAGGCGCAGCGCGGCGTCGGGTAGCTCGTCACGATGGATCTGCCGCTGGGCCTTGAACATCTCGGGCAGGTGGGCGTACGCGTAGATCGCGATCCGGTCGGGCAACGAGGCGATGACCCGGTCCAGCGTGGTTCCGAATCCTTCCAGCGTCTGTCGCGGCAGACCGTAGATCAGGTCGAACGCCACCGAGCGCAGCTCGAGGTGGCGCGCCTGGTGGACCAGGGTTTCGACGAGCTCGGGCGCCTGGTTGCGGTTGACCGCGGATTGCACGTCGGGATCGAAGTCCTGCACGCCCAGCGAGATCCGGTTGAATCCCACGGCGGCCAGCCGCTCGAGCCGCGCGGCATCGACGGTCCGCGGATCGATCTCGATCGAGAATTCGCGTCGATCGGCCGGTGCGAAACCGAAGCGGCCGCGGATCCGGTCGAGCACCGCCCCCCAGCTGATCGTCGGTGAACGAGGTCGGCGTGCCGCCGCCGAAATGAAGCTGCTCGATGGGACGCTTTGCGTCGAACAGGCTTCCCTGCAGGTCGATTTCGCTCAGCAGCGCATCGAAGTAGCGCGCTCTGAGCCTGGCATCGCGGGTGATGACGCGCGTGCAGCCGCAGTAGTAGCAAGGGTTCGCGCAGAACGGTACGTGCACGTACAGCGACAGCGGTGCGTCCGGCGCCGCGAGCCGGCTCCGCGCGATCGCCGCTACGTGGTCGTCGCCGGTCATCGGCGCGAACTGCGGTGCGGTGGGATAGGACGTGTAGCGAGGCCCTGCGATGTCGTAGCGGCGCAGCAGGTCCAGGTCGAACGGAATCTCGGTCATGGCGGAAAGATTCGGCGGAGCTGCCGTGCATCGTCGGTCCGCCGCTTCGTCGCGGCATTGACCGCGATCAAGCCCCTATCGAACTCGCTTCAGTTCAGGCACCCGAAGATCTGCTGCGCCGTCGCCAACCAGATCAGCAGCAGCGCCAGGCTGGTGAGCAGGCCGACGAGCAGCGGGACTTCGCGGATCATGCGGACACCGGCCTCGCTGCGCCCTACCCGCGCCCAGGTCCACGCGCCGGCCTGAACCGCCGGCACCGTGCCAACTCCGAACGCCAACAGCAGCAGTGCGCCGTTGGCGGCAGAGGCGGACAGCGTCGCGTAGGCTGCGGCCGCGTACAGAGGTGCGCAGGGCACCAGCGCCGTCGCGAACCCCGTTGTCGCCTGTTGCAGGGTCGAAAGCGGCGCGGCAGTCGACGATAGCGGACGACAGCAGGCCGCCGTGCCGCCCCGCCGGGCTCGCAGCAGCAGCGCGAGCAGCAGCGCCGACACCAGCGCAACGCGGAAGCCTTCGCCGGCCGGCAGCCATGCGGCAGTCCGCAACAGCCATTGGCCGGCACCGCCGGCGATGGCGCCGAGCAGCGCGTAGGCGCCGAGCCGGCCGAGGTGACGGGCGACCGCCGTCTTCCCGCTCTGCCGCGCCTGCAGCAACCCGCACATCACGGCGCAGTGGGCGCTCGAAGAAAGCCCCGCGCCGAGCATCGCCGGCAGGCTCAGGCTCGCCAGGGTCAGGCCCGTGCTCATCGGCGCGATGCCTCAGGCATCTTCCGGCAGCCCGCCGCAGGCGACGACGCCCCTTCTGCGGCCCGCCCGCATCCCCTCAGCGCCCCGGCATCGCGACAACGGCCGGCTCGCCGAGCGCCGTGAATCCGAAATCGGAAGCCACGCGGATCATCGCGGTGGAGACGACGAGGGCCGCCACCAGGGTGAGGACCGCGCAAAGCCGTTCGGCGGAACGAGGCGGGGGATGGGACAGCATGGGCATGGGCGCCTCCGGTAATCGCGAGGCGGCACTATGTCGAACGCTGCCGCAGGTGGCGTTGACCTGTATCAACGGGAGTCCGGGGTGATCCCGCCTTGATGGCGCCATCCCGGACTTCGTCCGGTATCCATGGATCACGGACCCGCCATTACGGCGCTCACGTGAAGGCACTCGAGGGCCGCGTCGTGCTCGATCATCTCAATCGTCGTCGGGCAGACGGTGCTGCTCGCGTTCGAGTTCGTCGAACTGCCCATTCATCGCGGCAGCGATGAAGACCCAGGCGAATCCCGCGACGGCGACCACGCCGAGCGGGATGAGCAGGTAGAGACTTTCCATCAGGTCTTCTCCGGAAGGCGCAGGCGAAGCGCGTTGCAGACCACGCCCAGCGACGAGACCGACATGCCGGCGGCGGCGAGCCAGGGCGGCAGCCAGCCGATCATCGCCAAGGGCAGGACGGACAGGTTGTAGACCGCTGCCCAGCCGAGGTTCTGGCGGATACGGCTGCGCGCCTGCCGGGCGACGTCGATCGCGAGCGTCAAGCCATCGAGCCGGTCGTTGACCAGCACGAAGTCGGCGCGGGCCTGCGCCACCGCCGAGCCTCCGGGCATCGCGCAGGAAGCGTCGGCCGCGGCGAGAAACGGGGCATCGTTCAGTCCGTCACCGACGCACAGAACGACGCATCCCTGCGCTTGCAATGCGTGCAGGCGTTCCAGCTTCTTCTCCGGTGTCTGCCAGGCTGCGAAGGTTTCGATGTGCAGCGCATCGGCGATGCGTCGTGCCGGCGCGGCGGTATCGCCCGTCAGCAGTTCGGGGCGCAGGCCGCGACGGCGAAGAGCCTCGATCGTGTCGTGCGCTTCCGTTCTCACCGGCGCCGACAGCGCGAAGTGCGCGAGCGGTCCGTCGTCATCGGACAGCGTGACCCAGGTCAGGGCGTCGTCGCGGGCGGTGACATGCTCATCGGAAGGACCGATCCGGTATCGACGCCCTTCGACGCAGCCCTCGACACCACGGCCGGCTTCGACGCGGACGTCCGTCGCGACGGGCCCCGAGGCAGCGTCGACGAAAGCCAGCGCGATCGGATGCCGCAGGCCGGATTCCAGACCGCTGGCGATGCGCAGCGCCTGCTGCGTGGTCATGCCGCGCAGCAGCTCGATGCTTTCGATGTGCAGCCTCGCGTGGGTCAGCGTCCCGGTCTTGTCCACGAGCGCCGTATCGGCTTCCGCGAGTTTCAGCAGCCGGTCCGCGCGCGCCACGAGCACGCCGCGGGCTGCGAGACGCGACGTAGCCGCGGCGAGCGAGGCCGGCACCGCGAGCGACAGCGCGCAGGGACAGCTTGCGACGAGCACGGCGAGCGCGACTTCCAGCGCGGCATCCAGGCCGGACCGTGCCGCGATTCCGGCACCGATGGCGGCGAGGACGAGAACCGCCAGCGTGAACCCGGCGGCAACCCGGTCTGCGCGCTGCTGCACCACCGGCTTGCGGGCGGCCGCGCGTCGCAACAGCTGCAGGATTTCGGCGGATCGCGTCCGGCCAAGCCCGGCCGAGGTTCTCAGCACGATCGGGAACGGCGATACGTTGAGGCTTCCGGCAAAGGCGATGTCGCCGGGTTGGCGGGCGACCGGACGCGACTCGCCGCTCAGCAGGGATTCGTCCAGTTCAGCGAGCTGTTCGAGTGCGCCATCGACGGGCAGTGCCTCGCCGGGCGCCACGCTGACGCGGTCGCCGGGAACGAGCTGCCGCGTGCTCACGACGCGGATGCCCTCGCCGTCCACGCGACACGCGGTCGCCGGCGGCCCTTCCGCCAGTTGCCGGAGCCGCTCGGTGGCGCGCGCGCGGGTGGTGGATTCGAAGTAGCGTCCCGTCAGCAGCAAGGCGACGAACATCGTCGCGGTGTCGAAATACAGAAACCCGTTCCCGGCTATCGTCCGCCCGGCCGATGCTGCCGTCGCGATCGCGATGGACAGCGCCACCGGAACGTCCATCGTCAGCGTTCGCGCCTTCACGGCATGCCATGCGCCGACGAAGAACGGCCAGCCGGAGAACGCGACGACCGGAATGGCGACGGCGAATTGCGCCCATCTCAGCAGGCCGGCGATCGTCGCGTCGGGGACGTTCTCGAAGTAGCCCGGCCACGCGAACATCATCACCTGCATCGCGCCGATGACGGCGACGCCGATGCGGGCCAGTTCCAGCCGTCGGGCCGGGCGCATCGTGGCCACCGGGTCGTCCTCGCCGAGCACGCGCGGCTCGAAGCCGGCGGCGTCGAGTTCCGGCAGCAGCTGCGCCAGCGAAGGACCGTCGGCGCGCAGCGTGAGCGCAGCCGTCTTCGACATGAGGTCGACATCGAGTTTCGCGACCCGTCGCCCGATCGATTCGCGCAGCCGCTTTTCGCAGCGCACGCAGTGAATGCCGTCGAGGGCCAGGTATACCGTCGAGGACTCCGCCGGCTCGTCCGGTGCGGCTTCCATCGAGGCGGACGAGAACGGGATCACGGCGCCGTCACCGCCGGGACGAGGATTTCGGTGAAGCCGGACGTGGACGCCAGGTGCAACAGTCCGACCAGCCCGACGATCGTCGCGATCGGAATCGCCAGGGCCAGCCACAGCTCGACGATGCGCAGCGGGTTCCTTCTCGGATCGGGCATGGGAGGCTCGCGACGGGTGGGCGGCGATGAGGGTGACGGTCGCGGAGGCGACCGGCATTGATCCTCGTCAAAGCCGGTAGCCCGGACGAAGTCCGGGGCATCGCTCTCCCTCCGTTCGTCCCGAGTGCCTCACCACCGCTTCTCGTGGTGAGGCGTATCGAGGGACCTGATGCCGGCCCCGGTGGCTCGATACGCCACGAACGGGATCGAATCTGGGCAGGGGTCATGCCGGGCTGTTCTTTACCGCAACGGCTAACGCAAAGGACGCAGAGAACAGCGAGGAAAGGTGCAGAGGATCGATAGAAATCCTTTGCGCCTTTCTTTTCCCTTTGCGTCCTTTGCGCTGGCCTGTGCAGACCTTGAAGTAGCGCCATGGGGACGAAGCCCGGGATCTATGGATAGGAGGCGCCGTCGGAGGTCACGAAGCGGACGTCGCGGTGTGCGACCCGGTCCGGCGCGTCTTCCGCGGTGGCCCTCACGCTGACGTCGACGACCGTCGGCAGCCGGCCCTGCCGCGGCGGCAGGCGCAGCGTCACCGGCGTTGCGGTGGTCAGGCCGCGCTCGACGGCGATGCTCGCCGGGATGACCTCCATCGCAGTGCCGTCGTCCAGCCGCGCGTCGAGGCGGAAGCGATGGGCGCGGTCGTCCTCGTTGGTGAGCTTGAACGTGTACAGGT
Source organism: uncultured Salinisphaerales bacterium (assembly GCA_964644715.1). Classification (GTDB taxonomy): domain Bacteria; phylum Pseudomonadota; class Gammaproteobacteria; order Nevskiales; family Nevskiaceae; genus Panacagrimonas. The sequence goes on along the minus strand of CAZXXM010000019.1, from coordinate 3,433 downwards.
TTTCCAGCGCGCCGTTCGCGCGCTCGCGAACCAGCGTGTGGCGGTCGCGCAGGACATCGAACTTCACCGGCGACCGCGTCCCCAGCATCAGGCCGAGGCCGACGAGCGCCGCCAGCCAGACCGCGGCGTAGCCGATCGCACGCGGACGCAGCCAGCGGTGCGGCCTCCCGGCGGACTGGTTCTCGGAGGTGTAGCGGATCAGGCCGCGAGGCTTGCCGATGGCGTCCATGACACTGTCGCAGGCGTCCACGCAGGCCGCGCAGGCGATGCATTCGTATTGCAGGCCCTTGCGGATATCGATGCCGACCGGGCAGACCTGCACGCACAGCGAGCAGTCGGTGCAATCACCGGCGGGCAGCTTCTGCTTCTTCGCAAGGCTCTTGCGGGGCTCTCCGCGCGCCGGGAGGTACGCGATGATCTGCGTGTCGCGGTCGAACATCGCCGACTGGAACCGCGCATACGGGCACATGTATTTGCAGACCTGCTCGCGCATGAAGCCGGCATTGCCCCAGGTCGCGAAGCCGTAGAACAGCGACC
>CAZXXM010000019.1:0-2886 GCA_964644715.1 uncultured Salinisphaerales bacterium | reverse complement strand
AGGCCGCCGGGAACAGCTCGCGCGCCGGCACGAAGTACGCGACGAACGACAAGCCGGTGAACAACGCGAATCCGGCCCAGAGCGCGTGCTTGGACCCGCGCCGCAGGATCTTGCGCGTGTTCCAGCGCTCGCGGTCGAGCTGCAGCCGCGCGTGCCGGTCGCCCTCGCAGAGATGTTCGATCCACAGGAAGGCCTCGGTCCATACCGTCTGCGGGCAGGCGAAGCCGCACCACACCCGGCCCAGGATGTTGGTGAACAGGAACAGCGTCATCGCCGCGACCAGCAGCAGGATCGACAACAGGAACAGGTCCTGCGGCACCAGGGTCAGCCCCGCGAGATGGAATCGGCGGTGCGGAAGGTCGAACCACACCAGCGGATGCCCGCTCCACTGCAGCCAGGGCACGACGTAGAACAAGCCGAGCAGCGCCGTCATCGACAGAACTCGCAGCTTCTGGAAGCGGCCCTTCGCGCGGCGCGGCTGGATGCGCGCGGCCGATTCGTACATCGAGATCAGCTTTTCGGGGGCGGGATCAGCGCGCACGCCTGGCTCCGGGCAAGGGGCAATGGCACAGCAAGGCCTGGCTGAGCGCGGGGACGAGCGCGAGCACCAGGCAGATGCCGAACGTCGATGCGAGCCGGGCCATCGACAAAGGCGTCTCGAACCAATCCGCAGGGAGCAGCAGCCAGACCGTCAGGGCCAGGCTGGCGCCGAGGAACGTGGACCAGCCGACGGTGGCGACCTGTCGCAGCTTCGGGCTGCGGCCCAGGTCGGCGCGCGAACGCCCCTCCGAGATCATCACCTGCCTTCCCTTTCGGCTCATGGCTGGGCCGCCGTTCGCATTTGCGAAGGTATCGAGTCGGCAGCCGGCGCGGCCTGCGACAGTGAACGCACGTAGCCAGCGGCCAGCCGCTGCTCGTCGGCCGAGATCAGCGTCTCGTGTGCGGGCATGTGGCTTTCGCGACCGAACAGGATCGTCTCGCGCACGCGTTCCCGCGTGCCGCCGAACAGCCAGACATCGTCGGTCAGGTTCGGCGCGCCCATGGCGACGTTGCCCTTGCCCTCGACGCCGTGACAGGCCGCGCACATGCCGGCGTACGCGGCCATGCCAGCCTCGCGCGCAAGCGGATCGAGATCCGGGTCCGACCAGTACGGGACGAAGCCGGTCAGCGCCTGGATCTGCTCCTGCGACAGCGCGCCATTGAAGCCCGGCATCTTCGATGTCCTGCCGGACTTGATCGTCGCCAGGATCGTGTCCGCGTCGCCGCCGAACAGCCAGTCGGCATCGGTCAGATCCGGGAAGCCGATCGCGCCGCGTGCATCGGGACCGTGGCAGCCGGCGCAGTTGGCGACGAAGACGGCACGGCCCATCGATCGTGCACCGGCATCTTGCGCGAGCTCATCCACCGAGTAGCCGGCATAGCGTGCGTACTGCGCGGTGCGCTGCGCGGTCAGCTTCGCCAGATCGCCCTGCATCTCGCGGCTGGAGGTCCATCCCAGGCGTCCGGCGAGGTTGCCGAGGCCCGGATAGAACACGAGATAGCCCACCGCGAAGACGACGGTGAGGATGAACAGGTTGAACCACCAGCGCGGCAGCGGGTTGTTGTACTCGGACAGGTCGTCGTCCCAGGTGTGCCCGGTCGTGCCGCCCGGCGTTCCTTTGCGGTTGGCGAGCAGCAGCCACAGGCAGCCGGCGATGCTGATGACGACGATCGCCAGGATCCACAGGTGCCAGAAGGCGGTCATCGCGCACCTCCGGCCGGCGCTTCATCCCGCAACGGCAGCCGCGAGGCTTCGTCGAAGCGCTCGCGATTCCGGCGCGACCAGGCCCAGACCGCGATGCCGACGTAGGAGAGGAAAGCGGCGAGCGTGAAAAGTCCGCTGATCATGAGCTGGCTCCGATCGGATTGGCTGCGGCGGGCGCCGACGCGGCCGGCGGCGTCGAGGTCGTGGGGGCGCGCAAGGTCTGCAGATAGGCGATCAGCGCGTCGAGCTTGGTCTTGTAGCGGACGGCCTCGTCGGCGCCGGCGATGTCCGCATCGGAGTACGGAACGCCGACCCTGCGCAGCGCGCGCATCATCGCGGCGACCTCGCCAGGATCGAAGCGCTGCTCGTCCAGCCACCGGTAGCCCGGCATATTGGATTCGGGAACCACGTCCCGCGGCCGCATCAGGTGGATGCGGTGCCAGGCATCGCTGTAGCGGCCGCCGACCCGGGAAAGATCGGGACCGGTCCGCTTGGACCCCCACTGGAACGGGTGGTCGTAGACGGATTCGCCGGCATCCGCCGCCGGTCCGTAGCGCAACACCTCCTCGGCCAGCAGGCGCACCTGCTGCGAATGGCAGCCGTAGCAGCCTTCGCGCACGTAGACGTCTCGTCCGGCGGTTTCCAGCGCGGTGCGAACCTGCAGGCCGGGCGATGGCGCGGTCGCCGCCTTCTGGTTCATCAACGGGATGATCTCGACCAGTCCGCCGAAGGAGATCGCGACGACGACCAGGATGGCCATCAGCCCGATGTTCTTCTCGAGCGTCTCGTGTTTCATGACGCGCTCCCGGCCAGGACCACGGCACTGTCGGCGGTCACCGGCTTCCTCACCGTGCGCCAGACGTTCCAGGCCATCAGGACCATGCCGGTGAAGAACACCAGGCCGCCGGCCAGGCGCATCGCGTAGAACGGATAGGTCGCCTTCAGCGACTCGACGAAGCTGTACGTCAAGGTGCCGTCGGCTTCGGTGGCGGTGGTCCGCACCACCTCCTCCCGGCACAACCCCGCCCCCGCCTCCAACGTGTCCGCTATGTGCAGCTTGAAGGTGTCCTCCCGCGAGGTCACCGCCGCGATGCCGCCCTGCGCGTAGTTCGTGTTCGATTCCGCCCGATGTTTCTTCGTCA
>CAZXXM010000018.1:1775-16317 GCA_964644715.1 uncultured Salinisphaerales bacterium | reverse complement strand
ATCCGTTCTACATCGACCAGCTCGAAGTGGTGAAAGGCCCCAATTCCGCATTCGCTGGACGCGGCTCTGCGGGTGGCACCGTCAACTTCGTGACCAAGAAGCCGCACGATCGAAACGAGTCGCGAGCCGAGACGAGCCTGGGTAGCGACGCACTCTTCCGCGCCACGGTCGACATGAACAAGACGCTCGGCGACAACAGTGCCGTTCGCGTCAACCTGATGGGACACGATTCGGAAATTCCCGGGCGGGACATCGCCGAGGAGCAACGCTTCGGTCTCTATGCTGCCTATACCTGGGGCCTGAAGGGCCCGACCAAGGTCACGGCGGACATCCTTTACATGAAGCAGGACGATCTTCCGGATGCAGGACTGCCGGCCGACCGGGGAAATCTGCTCGGGGCTGGCGGCCGAGTACCTTCCGGGCTCGATGACGACAACTTCTACGGCCACACCAACGACGAGAAGAAGGTCGATGTCGGCCAGCTCGGCCTCGCGCTGCAGCACGCTTTCGGCAACGGAGTCGTCGTCAGGAATCAGACTCGCCTGTCCACCGTCGAGAACGAAGGCTGGATCTCGTCTCCACGCATTTTCGTCGGCGCCATCGGCACCAACACCACGGATGGCATCGTCACCGAGTGCACCGTGGACGACCCCTGCGTTCGTGGAGAGACCAAACCGCGCGATCAGGACGACACCGGCTTCAACAATCAGACGGATCTCCTTTTCAATTTCGGCACCGGATCCGTCCGACACGATCTCGTCTTGGGCGCCGAACTCGCGAAATACGAATACGAGAATCGGCGGCGTCTCGACACGCGCGGCCCGCTGACCTCGCTCAGGGATCCGAGCAGGCGCACGCTCGGTCCATTCCAGACCATCGGCAGCGGCCGCTACGGCCGCCCGGCTTACGACGGAACGATTTACGAGCTCGAAACCGACGAGATCGGTTTCTATCTGCTCGACACCATGGCGCTCGGTGAGCAATGGGATCTCAGCGCCGGCATCCGGTGGGATCAGGTCGAGGCCACCGCCAGTCGGCGAGGATTCAACGACGTGAACGGGCCGGTCTCCAACAACACCACGCACGAGCGCGAGGATGAGGAGATCAGCTACAACCTCGGGCTCGTCTACAAATTGAGGCCCAACGGTTCGGTGTATGCCGCGTTCGGCAATGCCTACGTGATGTCGGCCAACTTCGATCGCAACAGCGTGCAGCTTGCGGGCGGCAATCCGGTCGAACCCATCGTCGGCGCCGGCTTCGATACGCCACCTGAAGAGATCAAGGCTTACGAATTGGGGACGAAGTGGACGATCGCGGCTGGCTTGGACATCGGCGCAGCCGTGTTCCGCACCGAAACGACGAAGGGCCGATTCCCGGGTCAAGACCCTGCCAACATCACGACACCCAACGTCGAATACTACGTCGAGGGTTTCGAGATCCTGGTTACCGGCCAGGTCACCCAGGCCTGGCGCCTGTATTCAGGCTATACCTATCTGGAATCCGAGATCGACGACGCGCCTCAGACTTCGGCCGCACTAGACCGCGACTTCGTGCTGGGCCAGAAATTGGGCGGCACGCCGAGGCACAGCTTCAACGTATTCACGACCTACGATGTCAGCCCCAAGATCACCCTTGGCGGAGGTCTACAGTACGTGGACGAGGTCACCAGTGGCGTCGACCCCTTGCCGAATGCCGGCAACCGCACCGTGACCGTCGACGATTACACGGTCGTCGATTTTTATGGCACTTATAAGTTCACGAGCAAAACCCAGGTACGGCTCAACGTGCTCAACGCGTTCGACGAGGATTATTTCTCGCAACTCGCCGAAGGCGGCGGGCAGGCCATTCCGGGTCGCGGCCGCCAGGCTATCGTGACGCTCCGGCACGACTTCTGAGGAACGCGCGGAATGGTCGTCTGCTTCGATGCCATCCTCGGTCCCGACGAGCTGTCGACGATCCGTCGGCTACTCGCCGGGGCCGGCTGGGCGACCGGCCAATCGGCCGGCCCCCAGGCGGCACCGGTCAAGAACAACCAGCAGCTCCCCGAATCGGCGGCCCCGCTACGAGATCTACGGCTGCTGGTGGTGCGCGCCCTCAATCGCAGCCCCGAACTTCTCTCGGCCGCATTACCCAACAAAATCCTGCCGCCCAACTTCAATCGCTATACCGGCGCCCACAATGCCTACGGCGCCCACGCAGATGCGACATTGCGCAACCTGCCGGACGGCAGCTGGCTGCGCACGGATGTTTCCGCAACTCTATTCCTGTCGGATCCAGAGACCTACGACGGCGGAGAACTGACGATCGAGGACACTTATGGGCATCACAGGCTCAAGCCGGCGGCTGGGAGCCTGGTGATCTACCCCTCGGGCTCGGTACACGAGGTCCGGCCCGTCACCCGCGGCGAGCGCCTTGCCTGCTATTTCTTCATCCAGAGCGTGGTGAAAAGCACCGAGCACCGGCGGTATCTCTACGACATGGATTGCGCGCTGCGGCGATTGCGTGCACGGCTCGGCGAAGCGGAGCCCGACGTCGTTCGGCTGACGGCGCTCTACAACAACCTCGTCCGGGAGTGGGCCGACTGCTGACGTGAGACGAGCGGCCGGGTCCCATCCGAGTCCCTCAACGCGCCAGAGGCCGCTTCCCGCTGAGAATGAACTCGTTCATCAGGCGCACCTGATCGTTGTTAGCCGCCAGCTCCGCCAGCTCGATCTTCACGTCCGCCATCAGCTTGCCGGAGCGGTAGATCAGCTTGTATGCCTCTTCGATCGCGTCGATATCCGCGGGAACGAACTTTCGTCTCCGCAGACCTTCCTTGTTGATCGCACGCGGTTCGGCCGGATTACCCTGAACCATCACGAACGGCGGCACGTCGCCGGCGACGCCCGCCGAGAAGGCCGTGAATGCATGAGCCCCGATGCGGCAGAACTGATAGACCAGCGTGTAGCCACCGAGAACCACCCAGTCGCCAATTTCGACATGTCCCGCGAGGCTGGAATTGTTCGCGAAAATCGTGTCGCTGCCGATCCGGCAATCGTGCGCGATATGGCAGTAGTTCATGATCCAGTTGCGATCACCCACCGCGGTGACGCCGCGCTTGGTATCGAACTCCTTCATCGTGCCGCGCTGGATCGTGACGAATTCGCGGATCACGTTTCCGTCGCCGATGACGACCGACGTCGGATCTTCCGGCTTGGCCGTCTTGTCCTGCGAGATCGCGCCTAGCGCTGCATACGGAAAGATCTGGTTGTCGCGCCCGATCTGCATCGGGCCATCCAGCACGACGTGCGAACCGACCTTCGTCCCTGCGTTTATCTTCACGCCAGCGCCGATGACGCTGTAAGGGCCGACTTCGACCGTGGAATCGAGCTCCGCCGCCGGATCGATGATCGCGGTCGGATGCAGACGGACCGTCACGCAGGGCCCCCGCTGGGAGCCGGCGTCTTGAGCACGCACATCATGTCCGCCTCGCACACCACGCTGCCATTCACCGTCGCGTGGGTGCGGAACTTCCAAAGGTCGCGTTTCTGCTTCTCGAGTTCCGCATGCAGCAGCAGTTGATCACCCGGAACGACTGGCTTCTTGAAACGGCAGTTGTCGATACCTGCGAAGTACAGGATCAATCCGGAATCCGCACGCAGCCCGGACTTGAGCACAGCCAGGATGCCGCTTGCCTGGGCGAGCGCCTCGAGAATCAGCACGCCGGGCATCGTGGGCAACTCGGGGAAATGCCCGACGAAGAAATTCTCGTTGTAGGTGACGTTCTTGACGCAGACGACGCGCTCGCCGACCGCATGCTCGATGACGCGATCCACAAGCAGGAACGGGTAGCGGTGCGGTAGCAGCCGCATCACGTCCCGGATGTCGAAGTTCACACTAGTCGTCTCCGCCATCGTCTCCCTCGTTCCCTTTTTTTGATTCGATTCCGAGCTTCTTCTCCACGGCCGTCAGCCGCTGCTCGGTCAATTCAAGACGGCGTACCCGCGCCGTCCGCTTGCGCCACTCCCGCGCCGGCGCTGCCGGCAAGCCGGAACCATAAGCCCCTTTTTCCGTCAGCGAACGCGTGACCATCGTGCGGCCCAGGATCACCACGTCGTCGGCGATCTCGAGGTGCCCGCTGATGCCGACGGCACCACCGATCATACAGCGCGCTCCGACGCGGGTGCTCCCGGCGATGCCGGTGCACGCCGCGATCGCCGTGTGTTCGCCAATCGAGCAGTTGTGGGCGATCTGGATCAGATTGTCGAGCCGCACGCCATTGGCGATGACCGTGTCGTCCAGCGCTCCCCGATCGATGCAGGTATTGGCTCCGATCTCGACATCGTCGCCGACGACGACCGTCCCGAGTTGCGGGACCTCCTCCCAGCCTGCCGGTCCGCGCGCGTTGCCGAACCCGCGCGAGCCGATCACGGAGCCCGGCTGAGCGTGAAAGCGAAGTCCGAGACGGACGCGATCACCGACATGAACCTGGGCGACGAAGCGGGCCCCGTCCCCGACGATCGCGTCGCGACCGATGTAGCAGCCCGGCCCCACGTAGCTACCCGGCCCGATTTTCGCGCCTGCCATGACGACGGCATTGGCGCCGACGTGGACGCCCTCGCCTATCGCAGCCGTGGAATCGATGACGGCAGAGGGATGGATGCCAGGCTGGAAATCACGCCCGACGTCGAACAGGACCGCGATGCGGGCGTAGGCGAGATACGGGTCTTTGGCGACCAGCCCCGCGCCGGTCAGAGCGGAAACGTCGCGCGGCCCGACGATGACCGCCGCAGAAGCCGTGGAGGCGAGGAATTTTCGGTACTGCGGATTCGACAGGAAGCTCAGGCAACCGGGCTTGCCGGGCGACAAGTTACAGACCCCGGCGATCGGGGTCGTTGCATCGCCGCGGAACTCGAGCCCGAAGCGCGACGCCAGTTCGCCCAGCGTGTGCCCGGCCATCGCGTTCCGCGGAACCGATATCCGCCGAAACGCTTACTTGGCCGGAGCTGCCTGGAGGCGCTTGATGACCTGGTCGGTCACGTCGATGCCGGCGGCCGCATACACCGGATCCTGCAGGACCAGATCGGCGTTCTGTTCCTTGGCCACCTCGATGACGACGGTCTTGATGCTGTTCATGACCTTGTCGTACAGCTCTCGCTCGCGCTTCTGCGCGTCTTCCTGCAGCTGCCGCTGCTTGTAGTCGAAATCGATCTTGCGCGTCTGGAGGTCCTTCTCGGCCTTGGCGCGCGCGTCGCTGCTCATCACGTCGCCTTCGCGCTGGAACTTCTTGGCGTCTTCTCCGAGCTTGCGCGCCTCGTTCTCGAGATCGGTCTTGCGCTTCTCGAATTCGGTCTTGAACTGCGTCTGGCCCGACTTGAACAGCGGCGCAGCCTGGACGATGTCCCCGAAACGGATGGAGATGATCTTCATGTCGGCCTGGGCGGCGCCTGCACTCAGAACGAAAAGGGCGATGGCGCCAATGACGCGGTGAACGTTACGCATGGAAGTCTCTGTGTATGTTTATGAGGTCAGGATAAAGAACCAATCTCGCAACCGCTTCCTTAGAAGCCGGTACCAAAGTTGATCTGGAAACGCTCGGTGTCGTCGCTCGATTCGTCGTTCAGAGGATAAGCGTAGGACAGATCGAGCAGGCCCAGGAAGGGCGTGAACCACTGAAACGCGATTCCCGCCGAGTTCTTCAGCTGGTCGGCATCGAAATCCTTGGGGCTTCGATAGACCTGGCCGATGTCGTAGAACAGGCTGACGCGCGTCGACTTCTGGTCGCTCTCGAAGGGCATCGGGATGACGAGCTCGGTCTGCGAAGTGGTGCGCAGACGGCCGCCGAAAGGATTGTCGAACGGGGTATCGCGAGGCCCGAGCGAGCCGTCGTCGAACCCGCGAACCGTGCGAGAGCCACCGGCAAAGAAATTCTCGTAGGGAGGCACCTGCGACTTGCCCTTGCCGTAGTCTTCCGTGGCCGCGACGTTCGCGTTGAATTCCACGAAGAACTTGTACGGCAGCGGAATGTACTGCTGCATGCGATACGTGGCGGTGGCGAACTCGAGGTCGCTGCCCGGAATGCGTGCATCCAGCGTCAACGATTGCAGCGATCCGCGCGACGCGAAGAACGTCCGGTTACGCGTATCGCGCGAGATGCCGGTGCGGAACTCGAAGTCCGTGTAACGTGTTCCGTTGTCGATCACGAACTCCAGCACCTGGTCCGACGTGCTGTTGGCAAACGTGTCGATCGCCGTCGTTTCGATACCGAAGCCCGCGCGCAGCGCCGAGTACTCCGACAACGGAATGCCGTAGGTGAGCGTGGTTCCGATCGTGTTGTAGTTGAACCCGGAACTCTGGCGGATCACCGAATCGGCCTTGCGATAGAAGACCGACACCGTCTGGCTGATGCCGTCGTTGGTGAAGTAAGGATCCGTCCAGCTCGCGCTGGCCGCCTTCGACACCGAGTTGTTGCTCACTTCCAGGCTGACGCGGTTGCCCGTGCCCAGGAAGTTGGTGTGCGTCACGCTGCCCGTGACCAGGAAGCCCTGCGAACCGGAGAAGCCCACGCCGAACTGGATCGAGCCCGGCGGGCGCTCCTTGACCTTGAAGTTGATGTCGACCAGGTCGTCGCTGCCCGGCACCGGCTGCGTCTCGACTTCCGCCTCCTCCACGAATGGAAGGCGGGCCAGTCGTACGCGCGAACGCTCCACGCTGCTCTTGGAAAACGGAGCGGCCTCGAGCTGGCGCATTTCGCGGCGCAGGGTCTCGTCGTGCGTGCGCCCGTGCCCGGAAAAATTGATCCGGCGTACGTACGCGCGCTTACCCGGTTCGACGTAATAGTTGAGCGTGATTTCCTTGGTCGCCTCGTCGATCTCGGGAAGCGGCGTGACCTTGGCGAACGCATACCCGACGTCGGACAGGGCAGCCTCGATCCGGTTGGCGCTTTCAGTGGCTTCCTTGCGCGAAAACCATTGCGTCGGTCTCGTCGAAAGGAACAGCTTGAGGAAATCGGCCTGCAGAATCGTGTCGCCGGAGAACTTCGTGTCCTTGATCTTGTAGCGGTCACCTTCCTCGACGTTGATCGTGATGTAGATGTCCTCCTTTGTGGGGGACAGCTGCACCTGTACCGAAGCGACTTCGAACTTCAGGTAACCCCTATCCTGGTAATACGAGGACAGCGATTCGAGGTCACCGCCGAGCTGTTGCTTGGAGTACTTGTCCGACTTCTGCAGCGGCTCCCAGCGATTGGTCTTGTCGAGCTTGAAGACCTCGAAAAGCTCGTCGCGCGAATAGACGCTGTTGCCGAGGATGTTGATGTCGCGAATCGTCGTGACCTTGCCCTCGGTCACGTCGATCTTCAGGTCCACGCGATTGTTCGGGAGCGGCTCGACCGTGGTTTTGATCTGGACGTCGTAGTAGCCGTTGGCGTAATACTGCCGCTGCAGTTCCTGCTCGACACCGTCCAGCAATTCACGCTTGAATAGTTCGCCTTCGGTCAGGCCGAGATTCTTCAGCGAGTCCATCAACTCGTCGCCGCCGATCTTCTTGTTGCCTTCGATCTCGAACTTCGAGATGGCGGGACGCTCCTTGACGAAGATCACGAGCGTGTCACCGTCGCTCTCTAATCTGACGTCTTCGAACAGACCTGAGGAATACAGGCCTCGCATCGCCTGTCGAGACGTCTGCGAGTTCAGCTGATCGCCGACCGACAGCGGGAGATACGTGAGTACCGTGCCGACGTCCAGGCGCTCGAGGCCCTCGGCGCGAATCTCGCGAATGGTGAAAGGCTCGAAAGCCGAGGCTGCCGGAAGCCACATCATGGCGGCCGCGCCCGCAATCAATCTGAGCCGGAAACGCTTGTTGTGTTGACCCATCGAGGTTTGCTTATGGCGCCGTCAGACGAGGCGCATGATGTCGTTGAACAGAGCCAGCACCATCAGCATGCCGATGAACGTCAGGCCCACGTATTGAGCGGCAATCTGTGCCCGCTCGGACAAGGGCCTACCCTTGATTCCTTCGATCGCGAACATCAGCAGGTGACCGCCGTCGAGCAGCGGCACCGGCAGCAGATTCAGCACGCCGAGGCTGACGCTGACCACCGCCATGAAGCTGAGGAATGAGACGAGCCCGATCTGAGCCGAATCTCCCGCCACCTGCGCGATCTGGATCGGACCACTGACGTTCTTGATCGATACTTCGCCGAGCACCATGTGCCAGAGCACTCGCAGCGTGAGCTGCGTCATCTGCCAGGCCTGACCGACCGCTGCAGGGAATGCATCGATTGGTCCAAGCCGGCGCGCGGCGCGCAGATTCTGCCACAACTCCTCGTCAACGGCGGGGCGTGCACCCAGCTGCCCTATGTTGTGGCCGGCCTCGTCCACGCTGGCCAGCACGGCGTTGACCTCGAGCATCGCACCACCGCGATTGACCTCGATCCGGGTCACCGCTCCGGGCCGCGGCCGGACGGCTGCGACCAGCCCTTTCCAGTCGACGATCGGCTGACCTTGAATGCTGACGATGCGATCGCCGGCCATCAGCCCGGCGGCCTCTGCCGAACTTCCCGGCATGACTTGACCCAGCACGGGATCGATCCTGGGCTGCCAGACGTCGAGACCGAGGTCGTCGAACAGGAACTGCGGATCGGTGCGAACCCCGTTCAGAGGCAAGGTGACGTCGCGGGTCAGCCCTTTTTCGTCGCGCACGGTCAACTGCATCCGGGCGCTGCCCAGGCTGCCATCGATCAGTTCCATGCGCAGCTCGTTCCACGTCGGGACCGGCGTGCCCTCGACCGACAGCACCTCGTCTCCGGCATGTAGCCCGGCAGCAGCCGCGGCGGTGCCGGCGCGCGGCGCGTCGATCAGCGGTCTCAGACCCTGGACCCCGATCATGAAGATCAGCCAGTACAGCGCGATCGCCAGCAGGAAATTGGCGAGCGGGCCGGCAACGAGAATCGCCATGCGCCGCGGGACCGACTGTGTATTGAACGCCAGATGCCGCTCGGAAGGAGCCACCGGCCCCTCGCGCTCGTCGAGCATCTTCACGTAACCGCCAATGGGATACGGGGCCAGCGCCCACTCCACGCCGTCACGTGTACGAAAGCTCTTCCAGGGCTTGCCCCAGCCCAGCGAGAACCGCAGGACTTTCACTCCCAGGCGCCGGGCCATCCAGTAGTGCCCGTACTCGTGGAAGCACACCAAGATGCTCAGGGCGACGATGAATCCGACGACGTCCCAGACCAGATCAAGCACCGGCACGATCCTTCAGACGTTCGCCGCACCAGGCACGCGCCCAGGCATCGACACGCAGTGCGGCGTCGATGTCGGACGGCTTCGGGAGTCCGGCCGTGACGGCCGCCTCGCAACAGCTTTCGACCATTCGTGGAATCCCCAGAAACCCGATTTGGACGTTCAGAAATGCTTCGACCGCCATTTCGTTCGCAGCGTTCAATATGTTCGGAAAATTCTCGCCGGCCGCCAAGGCGTCCCCGGCAATGCGAAGACAAGGGAAGCGTTTGACGTCCGGCGCCTCGAATCGCAGCCGCCCGAGCGAAGCCAGATCCAGGCCACCGACACCGGATTCCCAGCGCTCCGGCCACGCCAGGGCGTGCGCGATCGGGACCCGCATGTCCGGCTGACCCAGCTGGGCGAGGCTCGAACCGTCGACGTACTCGACCAGCGAGTGGATGACGCTTTCGGGGTGCACGACCACGTCGAGCCGCTCCCGCGGCAGGCCGTACAGCGCCGCGGCCTCGATCAGCTCCAGCCCCTTGTTCATCAGCGTGGCCGAATCCACCGAGATCTTGCGTCCCATGCTCCAGTTGGGATGGCGCACGGCCTGTGCCGGCGTCACGTCGGCCAGAGCTTCGAGCGGCGTTTCCCGAAACGGTCCTCCGGAGGCGGTCAGGACCAGCCGGCGCACCCCGCGCACCTCGTCACCGCAGCGATAGTCGCCCGGCAGGCACTGGAAAATCGCATTGTGCTCGCTATCGATCGGAATGATCGTGGCCCCGTGCGAGCGCGCCTCCCCCATCATCAGCGCGCCGGCCATGACCAGCGGCTCCTTGTTCGCGATCAGCACCCGCTTGCCAGCGCGGATCGCGGACAGCGTGGGATGTAGACCGACGGCGCCGACGATCGCCGACATCACGGTGTCGCTGCCGGCATCGGCAGCGAGGCTGCGGATCGCCTCGCTGCCTGCCAGCACCTCGCAATCCGGGCCCGCGGCACGCAATTCGCTCGCCGCGGCGGAATCGGCCATCGCCACGACGCGTGGCCGGAACCGGCGGATCTGCTCGAGCATGCCCTGCACGTCGCGATGTGCGGCAAGCGCAACGACCTCGATCTTTTCCGGATGACGCGCCGCCACATCCAACGTGCTGCGGCCGACGCTGCCGGTCGCCCCCAGGACGAGCAGCTTTCGCATCAGAGTTTGAGCAAGGTCAGGCCCAGCGCCATCATCGGCGCGCCGGCGAGGATGCTGTCGACGCGATCCAGCATGCCGCCATGACCCGGCAGGATCTTCCCGCTGTCCTTCACGCCGGAAGCGCGCTTGAAGAGGCTCTCCACCAGATCACCGAGCACCGAAAAAAGTGCGACGAACAGGCACAGCACCACCAATTGCACGATCTGTATCGGCGAACTGATCGGGAACACCCAGGGACCGGCGCAAGCCGCCCACGCAGCGCTCAGCAGCACACCGCCGATCATTCCCTCCACCGTCTTGCCGGGAGATACGGACGGCGCAAGCTTGCGCTTGCCGAAGTTCCGGCCCGCCAGATAAGCGCCGGTGTCGGCCGCGAACACCAGGAAGAACAGGAAGAACACGCGCCAGGGCCCATTGGGCATCGCGTGCAACATCCACAGCGAAAGCATCGTCGGAACGATCAGCAGCAGCCCGATCAGCCACATGGCGGCGAGACCGGGGCGCGAGCGCTCGAAATTGGCGGGATAGCCGCGTACGAGGCCGACCGCGTAGAGCCACCACAGACCTGCCGCCACGCACACCCAGAGCGCATGCTCCCGTAACAGCCAACCCGCGGCGAGCAGCGCGGCGCAACTCGCGACGAACCCCGCCCGGATCGCAGCAGACGGCGCCGGTGTCTTCATCAGCCCAGTCCATTCCCAGGCTGCGATCAGGCCGGCGCCGCAAAACACCGCGTAAAGCGCCGAAGGCGGGAGAAAGGCGATCGCCCCGATCAGCAGCGGCAGCAGGATCAGGGCGGTCAGCACACGTTGGATCAGCATGGGCGTGAGGATCCGCTTACGGTCAGGCGCTTTCGGGCACGCGTCCGAACCGGCGCTGACGCGTCGCGAACCAGTCCAGCGCCGCCGTCAGGTCCGCGTCGTCGAAGTCCGGCCACAGCGTGTCGCAGAAATACAGCTCCGCGTAGGCGAGCTGCCACAGCAGGAAATTGCTGATGCGTTTTTCGCCGCCAGTCCGGATCAGCAGATCGGGAGGCGGAATGCCGGCCGTATCCAGGCCCGCTTCGATGCCGGCGGCCGTGATCGGCTCGCCGCGCTCGGCCAGACGTTGCGCGGCCTGCACGATGTCCCACTGTCCGCCGTAGCCCACCGCGACGTTGAGTTTCAGCTCCCGATTGTCACGAGTCAGCTCGACTGCTCGATTCATCTCCGCACGCAGCGGAGCGGAGAACCCGGAGTGATCGCCGATGAAGCGCAGGCGAACGCCGTTGCGGTGCAGGGAATTCATCTCCCGCGCCAGCGTCCGGATGAACAGCTGCATCAGCAGGCTCACTTCCGTGATCGGGCGCCGCCAGTTTTCCTGGCTGAAAGCGAACACCGTCAGGTACTCCACGCCGTGCCGGCGCGCGCACCGCAGCGTACGGCGTGCGGCACGGACGCCCGCGCGGTGGCCGAACGCTCTGGGCTCGCCACGCGCGGTCGCCCAGCGCCCGTTGCCGTCCATGATGACGGCAACGTGCGTCGGGACGCTTTCGTCTGGCAGCAGTGGCGGGGCCTGGATCAAATATGAATCACCGTGGAGAGGCAGTATCGGCGATTAATCCACGCCGATCCTGAATACGGACGAGGTGCCGGCGATTTCGCGATGGCCGGAAAGTCCGGCTCCACGGGCCCTCACAGGGACATCAATTCCTTTTCCTTGGCGGCGGCGAGCTCGTCGATCTTGGCCACGAACTGGTCGGTCAGCTTCTGGATCTCGGTCTCGCCGCGCTTTTCGTCGTCGGTGCTGATCAGCTTTTCCTTGGCCAGGTCCTTGATGTCCTGGTTGGCATCGCGACGCACGGCGCGGATCGCGACACGTCCGCCCTCGGCTTCGCCCCGCACGACCTTGGCCATGTCGCGGCGCCGTTCTTCGGTCAGCGGCGGCATGATGATGCGGATGATCGTGCCGGCGGTGCTCGGATTCAGGCCCAGATCCGACTTCATGATCGCCTTCTCGATCACCGAGGTCATGTTCTTCTCCCAGGCGGTGATCGAGATCGTCCGCGCGTCCTCGACGACCACGTTCGCGCACTGGGAAAGGGGCACTTCGGAGCCGTAATACTCCACCGTCAGATGGTCCAGCAGGCCCGCGTGCGCACGTCCCGTCCGCAGCTTGGCGAGCGCGGCCTTGAGCGACTCGATGCACTTCTGCATGCGGTCGCCGGCTTCCTTCTTGATGTCGTTGATCATGGTTTCCTCAGGCGTGAACGCGCGTGCCGATGGTCTGGTCGCCCATCACGATGCTGATCAGCGCACCGGGGCGATCCATGTCATAGACCCGCAGTTTCATCTTGTGATCGCGGCACAACACCATCGCCGTCTGGTCCATCACGGCCAGGCGCTGGTCCAACGCGGTGTCGTACGTCAGCTCGTCGTACTTGGTGGCGGTCTTGTCCTTCTTCGGGTCGGCCGTGTAGATCCCGTCGACCTTGGTGGCCTTGAGCATCAGGTCCGCACCGATCTCCACGGCTCGTAGGGCAGCCGCCGAATCGGTGGTGAAGAAGGGATTGCCGGTGCCCGCACCGAAAACCAGCACGCGCCCCTTTTCCAGGTGGCGGACCGCTCGGCGACGAATGAAGTCCTCGCAGACCTCGTTGATCCGGATGGCGGACTGGACACGTGCCTGGAGCCCCACGCGCTCGATCGCATCCTGGATCGCCAACGCGTTGATGACCGTGGCGAGCATGCCCATCTGGTCGCCGGTGACCCGATCCATCCCGGCGCGGGCCAGGCCTTCGCCCCGGAAGATGTTCCCCCCGCCGACGACGAGTGCAACCTGAACACCCGCTGCGACGACCTGCTTGAGTTCTTCCGCCACGAAGGACATCACCTTGGGCGAGATCCCGAAATCGAGGTCCCCCATCAGGGCTTCGCCGGAGATTTTCAGCAGGATTCGCTTGTAAGCCGGCTTGTTACTCATCGATCGAGCGTCCGTCGGGCAGCTATGTCGGCTTCGGATAAAACGAAGCCCCGTTTCCGGGGCCTCGGGATCGCACTAGTTTAGCTTCTCAGCCGCCCGCCGCAGCCACTTCCGCCGCAAAGTCGGTCTGCTTCTTCTCGATGCCCTCGCCCACGGCCAGGCGCACGAACTGCGATACGGCGGCCTTCTCCTTGGTGAGGACTTCTCGCACCTTGGCGTCCGACTTCAAACCGTAGGCGTCGTTCTTGACGAACGGCTGGCCGATCAAAGTCTGCTCGTCGAGGAACTTGGTCACCTTGCCTTCGGTCATCTTGGCGACGATTTCAGCCGGCTTCGGCTTCTTGCCGGCAGCCGCGTCTTCGGCCTGTTCCTGCGCGACCTGTGCCTCGATGATGCGGCGCTCGGAAGCGACCACGTCCGGCGAGATGCTGGCGGGGTCGACCGCACGCGGCGACATCGCGGCAATGTGCATGGCCAGATCCTTGGCCAGCTCCGTGCTGCCGGACTTGAGGGCCACGGCAACCGCGATCTTGTCGCCGGGGTGCACGTAGGTGACCAGCGGACCGCCACCGGCCACGACGATGTCCACGCGACGGATCGTCAGGTTCTCTCCGATCTTGCCGACGAGCTCACGACGCAGTTCGTCGAGCGTACGATCTCCCACCTTCAGAGCGACCAGTTCCTCGGCCGACTTCGGACGATGGGCCAGCGCCGCTTCCGCGGCCGACTGGGCGAGCGCACGGAATTCCGGATTCTTGGCGACGAAATCGGTCTCGGAGTTGACCTCGACCAGGGCTACGGCCTCAGCGTTCGAAGCCAGGGCAATGATGCCCTCGGCAGCGGTGCGGCCGGCCTTCTTGTCGGCCTTGGTCGTACCGTCCATGCGCAGCTTCTCGGCGGCCTTGTCGAGATCTCCCTCGACGGCCTCGAGCGCCTTCTTGCAATCGCCCATGCCCGCGCCCGTACGGTCGCGCAGTTCCTTGATCAGAGCGGCAGTGACTGCAGGCATGCTCAGCCCTCCACCTTCTCGCCGCGGCCGGCCGGCTTGCGCGGGCCACGCGGACGGCGGGCGCCGCGGTCTTCGGCAGCCGCAGATTCGGCCGCTTCTTCACGCGGGGCGACCGTGTTGCTGCCACGGCCTTCGATGATGGCGTCGGCCACGCACTGAGCGTAGACCTTG
>CAZXXM010000018.1:286-1765 GCA_964644715.1 uncultured Salinisphaerales bacterium | reverse complement strand
ACCACGTCGATCAGCTCGGGGTCGTTGTTGGACTCGACCACGGCGACCACCGGGATGCCCAGCTTGCGGGCTTCGGCGACGGCGATCTTCTCGTAGCCCGTGTCGATGACGAACAGGCAATCCGGCAGGCTCGGCATGTCCTTGATGCCTCCGAGCGAGCGGCGCAGCTTTTCCAGTTCGCGCTGGAACAGGAGCTGTTCCTTCTTGGACAGGCGGTTGATGGTGCCGTCCTCAACCTGCTTTTCCATCTCGTGCAGGCGCTTGATCGAGCCCTTGATGGTCTTGAAATTGGTTAGCGTGCCACCCAGCCAGCGCTGGCTGACGAAGGGCATGCCGCAACGCTGTGCCTCGGCCTCGATCGCCTCGCGGGCAGCGCGTTTGGTGCCGACGAAGAGCACACGGCCACCGCTGGCCGCCATCTTGCCGACGTACGAGCAGGCATCCTTCAGCAACGGAAGGGTGTGCTCGAGATTGATGATGTGGATCTTGTTGCGGCTGCCGAAGATGTAAGAATCCATCTTCGGGTTCCAGTAGCGCGTGCGGTGACCAAAGTGGGCCCCCGCCTCCAGCAACTGGCGCATGGTGACATTCGACATTGAAACAACTCCTTGGGTTAGAACTGACCGCTCCGGGGTGAAGTACGGATGCACCCAAGGCCGGAGCGGATGAGATGGCAGGACCGGGAACCCCCGACCTGCTTCGTTGCCAAAAAAAGCGCGGCTTTATAGCATGCGCGGCTTCGCCTCTCAACCGCGCCAAGTAGGCTCGGCAGCGAGGAAAATCGCCTGGAACCGCTTACCGATGGATTCGGAAACCTCCCGCCGCATGGGCATCACGATAAAGACCCCGGAAGAACGCCAGAAAATGCGTGAAGCCGGGCGCGCGGCGGCGCAAGTGCTGGAGATGATTGCCTCGGACGTCAAAGCCGGCATTTCCACCGACGAACTCGACCAGATCTGCCACCGCTACATCGTCGACGAGCTGGGCTGCGTTCCCGCACCGCTCAACTACAAGGGCTTCCCGAAGTCGATCTGCACCTCGGTCAACCACGTCGTCTGCCACGGCATTCCCAGTGCCAAGGTGCTCAAGCGCGGCGACATCATCAACATCGACATCACCGTCATCAAGGACGGCTGGCACGGCGACACCAGCCAGACCTTCTTCGTCGGCGAGCCCACGGTGCTGGCCAAGCGCCTGGTCGAGACGACCCGGGAAGCGATGCTCGCAGGCATTCGCCTGATCAGGCCGGGTGCGCGCCTGGGCGATCTCGGCAGCGTGATCCAGCGTCATTCCGAATCGCGCGGATATTCGATCGTGCGCGAGTATTGCGGCCACGGCATCGGTCAGATCTTTCACGAAGATCCCCAGGTCCTGCACTACGGCAAGCCGGGCACCGGAATCGAGCTCCAGGAAGGGATGTGCTTCACGGTGGAACCGATGCTCAACGCCGGACGGCCCGAAGTGCGCCTGCTGCCCGAC
>CAZXXM010000018.1:0-276 GCA_964644715.1 uncultured Salinisphaerales bacterium | reverse complement strand
CGCGGACGGCTGGACCGTGGTCACCAAGGATCATTCATTGTCGGCACAGTGGGAGCATACCGTTCTGGTCACGGCGGACGGCTTCGAAGTGCTGACGCGACGGGAAGGCGAGACGATCTAGTCGCATTCCCCTGACTCGGTTCCAGCGCACGGAAAGCAATTCCGGATCAACTGGCAACTGGCATCTGGCATCTGGCATCTGGAAACGGGACACTGCCGAGTATGGGTGCCGAACTCGAATTAGCCGAAGACGAAGCCGCCAGCGTGTTCTCGGCG
>CAZXXM010000017.1:0-16526 GCA_964644715.1 uncultured Salinisphaerales bacterium | reverse complement strand
GACGCGGCCCGCTGCTTCGAAGAGGCCATCGGCATCGATCCGCGCCACGCCGACGGCTGGCACAACCTCGGGACGGCGCTGAAGGGCCTGCGCGACCGCGAAGGCGCGTTCAAGGCACTCAAGCGGGCGCTGCTGCTCGACCCCACGCGCGCGGAGACCTATCTCAATCTCGGCAACCTGCTGATCGACGCCGGCCAGCTCGAAGACGCCATCGAATGCTTCGAGCGCGCCACGCAACACGATCCGGGGCTGGCGCGCGCCCGCTCGCGCCTCGCGCAGGAGCTGTCGCAGTCCGGCAAGGTCCGGCGCGCAGAGCAGTTGTTCCGCCAGTCCGTCGGACTCGATCCGCAGCACGTGCAGGGCTGGTTCGGACTGGGCCGCACCCTGGAGGATCTGGGCGACGCCGAGAACGCGCTGGCCTGCTACGAGCAGGTGCTGACGCGGCGACCCGACCACGCGATGGCGATCGGCCAGTACCTGGCGCTGGTGAAGGACGAAGCCCCGGCCCACGTGGCTCGCGCGAAGGCCCTGCTCGCCGACGACACCGTGAAGGACGAAGCCCGCGCACTGATCGGCTACGGCCTGGCCAAGTACCAGGACCGACGCAAGGACTGGGCGGGGGCCGCCGCCGCCGCATCGGCGGCGAATGCCGCGCGTCGTCGCGTGGCGGGCAACCTCGACCGCGCCGCGCTCGTGCAGCGCATCGATCGCATCGTTGCCACGTACTCGCGCGATTTCTTCACCGAAAATCGCCGCCTGGGCCTGGGCACCGACCAGCCGGTCTTCATCGTCGGCCTGCCGCGCTCCGGCACCACGCTGACCGAGCAGGTACTGTCGTCGCATCCGCTGATGCACGGTTCCGGCGAACTGCCGGACCTGGCGCGCATCGCGTCGCGCTGCGTCGGTGACGACGATGAACCCTGGCAGGCAGCGCTGCGACTGGACGAGATGCGGAGCCGCGAGCGCGCCCACGAATATCTCGAGGCGCTGCGCGAAGGCGCGCCGAAAGGGCGTCTGCGCATCAGCGACAAGTCGCCGTTGAATTTCTTCCAGCTCGCGTTCGCCGCCGTGCTGTTTCCGAACGCGCGCGTAATCCATTGCCGGCGCGACGCGCGTGACAATGCGCTGTCGATCTGGATGGAGAATTTCAGCGCGGACCAGCGCTATTCGACGGACTTCGACGACCTCGCGTTCTTCACCGCGCAGTACCGCCGCCTGATGGCGCACTGGCGCGAACATCTGCCGTTGAAGATGCTCGAGGTGCAGTACGAGGACACGGTCGCCGACCTGGAAACCCAGGCGCGGTGCATCACGCAGTTTCTCGGCGTGCCCTGGGATGCCCGCTGCCTGAGCTTCCACGAATCCAGCCGCGCGGTGCAGACGCCGAGCCGCTGGCAGGTGCGCCAGCCGATCTACACGAAGTCGGTCGCACGGTGGCGCGCGTACGAACCGTACCTGCCGTCGCTCGACACGGCGTTCCGGGCACTCGACGAAGCCGCCGCCTTCGATCCTCACCGCGACACCCTGTCCCGACCCTCGGCCTGAGCCGCGCCGGTTCCTCTTTCCGATTCCAGTCCGCCAACTTTCCGCGTCGTTCGAGCACCGCGTCTTCATCATCGCGTCCACGTTCGTGGCTCTCGCCCGTCGCAACGCTCCGCACATCGTCTTCCGCGTCGCTGCCGGCGCGCTCGGCGGATAGGCCTTTACCCAGGGTGTCGCCACGCCGGGCATCACGGCGCCGCTGGGTCTCGGCGTGAATGACGAGGATACGACCCGAGCCGCCGTCAGGTGCCAGCGGTTCGTTTCGACGAGCACATGACCTGAGCGCGACACGAGGCCGTGCTCACGTCCGTGCGTTCTCTTGGTGAAGCGCCGATCAGGCGCCCAGGCCGCCGTCGATCGTGTGCATCGCGCCGGTGATGAAACCGCCGTCCGGACCGGCGAGGAAGGCGACCATCGCGGCCACCTCGTCGACATGCCCGTGGCGCTTGATCGACAACCCGGCGTGCATCATGTCCTTCATCGGGCCATCGGCGGGATTCATGTCGGTATTCACCGGGCCGGGCTGCACCACGTTCACCGTGATGCCGCGCGGTCCCAGATCACGCGACAGACCGCGCGCCAGGCCCTGCACCGCGGACTTGCTCACCGCGTACGACGTCAGGCCAGGGAACGGCATCGTGTCGCCGTTGACGGAGCCGATGATCACGATGCGGCCGTTGTCGCGCATCTGCTTCGCCGCCTCGGCGGCGGCGAAATAAGGCGCATGGATGTTGATCGCGAAGAGCCGCTCGACGGCTTCCGGCGCGATCGTCGTCGGATCGCCGAACTCCACGACACCCGCGTTGATCACCAGGATGTCCAGCGCCCCACAGGACGCGACGTGCGCGGTGACCGCCTTGCGATCGGCGCTATCGACCTGCGCGGCCTTGGCACCGGTCTCCGCGGCGATCGCGGCAGCTGCGTCCTTGGAACCCGAGTAGGTGAAATGCACCGTGCCGCCTTCCTTCGCGAAACGGCGGACGATCGCGGCGCCGATGCCACGGCTGCCGCCCATGACCAACACGTTCTTGCCACTGAAATTGCCCACGCTCTTCACCTTGTCTGCTGCTCAAACGAGGAATCCCGAACCGATGTTCGGGGACAGGCGCCGATCTTAGAGTTGGACGACGCCGTCGTGCAGCCCTGGTCGGCGACGAGGCCGGAAGCGAGCGGCGGCACCGAATGATCCGCTCAGCTCATGACGGCGGCGTGGATGCGACCTCGGACAGCAAGGCCTTCGCGGCCTGCACGTCGTTCGTATCGAATCCCTCGGTGAACCAGCCGACGATGGCGTGCAGCCGCTCTCGCACAGCCTCGATCTTCCCGGACTGCTGCCAGGAACGGGCGAGGCTCATCGTGGCCCGCAACTCATAGGTCTTTGCGTCCTGATCGCGCGCGACCGCGATCGCGCGATGGAAGCATTCCTCCGCGGCCGCACGATCCTGCTGTGATTTCTGCAGCCTCAGTTCGCCGCTCAGGCGATGCAGCTCGGCCACGTACTGGCGCTCGCCGGTCGCGTCCGCGATCTGCAGCGCCTCGGCCAGGCAGCGCAGACCCTCGTCGAACTCTCCGTGCCATCCGTGCGCCTCCGCCAGCAAGCCCAGACAGCACGGTAACCACAGGCCTGCCCCGGTGGCTTCGAACGCCGCCAAGCCTTCGCGGATCTCGGCAATGCCTCGTCGGGTCTGCCCTTGCTCGGCCAGCGTCCAGCCGCGCAGCACGGTCGCGCGCGCGACGTAATAGGGAAGGCCTTCCCGCACCGAGTGCGCGATCGCGGCGTCCGCCCATGCGTGAACCGCGCGGCTCTCACGCCGCATGAGATGGAAATCCGCCATCGACAGCAGCGCTCCGCCCTCGGCAAACGAACGATTGAGCTCGCGGGCCAGCGCTACGCCGTTCTGCATGCTGATTTTGGCCTGATCGGAATAGCCAAGAATCTGCAGAGCGAAAGCACGGATGGCGTAGCTGACCGCGCTGGAATCGTCGGCGGACACGATCGCCGCGCCCTGGTACTGCTTCGGATCATCGTGGGCGATGCATTGCTCCGCATGTCGTCGCGCCGCGGAGAAATCGCCCAACGAAAAGGACTCGAAACCCGAGGCGGTGTGCGCCTGGGACAGCAGCGCGGACGACGCGGTGGCGCGCGCGATGCGCAGAAGCATGTCACCGATCCCACGGGCGGCACGCAGATCGCCGCGAACCAGGTGGAACCGTTCGATCCGGAACAAGATCGGCGAGAGTTCGGGCGTCTCGTCCATCTGCTGGCAGATCTCGAGCGCGCGAGCGTTCACGCGTTCGACCTCCGGGACCGAGTAACCCTTCGTCATCGTGAGGCCGAGGCTCAGGCTGCCCAGGAGGCGCAACTCCCTGTGCGCGCGATCGTCGGTGGCCGGCAGCCGCGCGAGCAGCCCGAGCGCCTGGGTGAAATGCTCGACCGCCTCGTCGTTCGCCGAACGCTGCAGCGCGTTCTCGCCCGCCTGCTGCCGGTAGTCGACGGCGCGGGAAAGACTCTGGCCGCGCTCGAAATGCACCGCCAGCTCCGCCGCGATCGCGCGACCGTCTCCTACGTAGCCGGTCTCTTCCCGCAAGCCGATCGCCAGATGGGCCTGCGCGCGCTGTCGCGCACTCAGCCGGGCGTACAGCACCTCTTGGTACAGCACATGACCGAAGCCGAAACGGCCGCTGACCGTTCCATCGGGCCAGGTCGCCAGTCCCCGGCCCTCGATGAACTGCCCGTGCTGCGCCAGGCGTTCGCAGCAAGTCTCCGCCTCTTCCAGGGGCATGCGTGCCGCCGCGCTCGCGCTGGCCACGGTGAATTCCGCACCCGCCACGCTGGCCATCTGCAGGAGACGCTGCTCCCCTGCGCTCAGGCGCCCAAGCTGCACCTCGATCAGTTCCCGCAGTCCCTGGGGCACTACCGTTTCGAGCGCCTCGACACCGAAAACCGGACTTTCCGGTGTCTCCGTCTGGGCGAGGTAATCAGCCAACTGCACCATGAACAGCGGATGCCCCTCGGTGCGCCGGAAGATGAACGCAGACATCCCCGCCGGATCGCCGGCACCGGGGAAGCGCTGGGCCACATAGGCCTGCACGTCGGCACGCAGCAGATTCCCGAGTGCGATCTCGGTCGCCAGCTTGCGGGCGACCAGTTCCTGCTTCGCGATCTGGAGAGCGGGATTCGCCGCGAGTGCGTTCGCGCGGAAAGTGCACAGCACGAGCAGCCTCGCCGGACCCGTGCGCCGAGCCAGCAGCGACAGCATGTCGAGCGTCGACGGATCGTTCCAGTGCAGGTCTTCCAGCACCAGCACCAGCGGCCTTTCGGCGGTGATCGCCTCCAGAGCATCGGAGATCTCGCGCAGCATGCGCTCGCGCGTTGCGCCCATCACGCGCGCCTGCAGCGCGACCAGATCGTCCTGCAGCAGCAGCGCCGGCAGTTGCATCAGCCAGGTCGGCGCCATCTGGCGAAGGACCTCGGTGAGCTCGTGCCCCTTCGGCTGGCGACACAGGGCACCGAGCGCCTCCAGTACCGGCAGATAGCCTTCGCCTACACCGTGCTGCTCGACGCACTGGCCATGGCCGATGCGCGGCGCCGCGCCGACCTGCTCGAGGAAGCGCTCCACCAGCCGGGTCTTGCCGATGCCGGCGTCGCCGCTGATGAAGACCAGCTGGCGTTCACCTCGCAAAGTCCTCGCGTAGTGCTCGTTCACACGCGCTAGAGGACCCTCGCGGCCGACGAAGCCCGCCTGGGACTTCGGATCGGCTGCCGCGAGACGGATGACGGGGGGATCGACCGGCGCGAGAACCGGCGAGGCGCTCAGCGTGACCGACGCCACGAAGCTGTATCCGACGCGATGGCAGGTGGCGATGTAGCGCGGTTGCCTGGCGTCGTCCTGCAGCACGCGCCGGAGCGCCTGAACCTGGAAGGCGATCGCATCCTCGCCCACCACGCTTCTGGACCACAGCGCATTCCTAAGCGCCGCCTTGGTCACGACTTCCCCGGCATGCTGAGCGAGCTCCCAGAGCAGGCTCAAGGCCTTGGGCTTGAGCTTCAATCGCTCACTGCCGCGAAAGAGCGGTCCTTGTGGTCCTGCCAGTCGATAAGGGCCGAAATGGAGCGAAGGGACTTCGGGCATGTCGAACGCTCGGCGTTTGCTCGGGGCTTGCCCATGGATCGCGAGCACGGACGCGTCGGATTGTCTTCGTAGCGCCCCCGGCCGCGCAAACCCGCGCCGGACCGGAACACAGACATCGATCAGGAGGAGCCGCTTTTCCCGAGCCGGCGCGCGGCAGGCAAATCGCACGGGCCTGCCCTGCCTCGCCGACGCAGGCCTCGCATCGCGATCTTCGGCCCACTACGCAGCCGACTTGCGATAAGCCCTCGGGGAACAGCCGAACTCCGATCGAAACGCGCGGCTCAGCTGAGCGGAATCGCCGAAGCCCCAGCGATGCGCGATCTCGGCGATCGTGGCACTGGGCCGTTGCGTCAGCTCCGCCTGGCAGCGCAACAAGCGGCGCCGCTTGATCCACCGCGATACCGAGAGTCCTTCGCGCGTGAACAGCAGATGCAGATAGCGCACCGAGATGCCGTTGGCGCGGGCGATGCGCGCCGGCGTGAGATCGTCGGCCTGCAGATGGCCATCGATGTAACGCATCAGTTTCTGCATCAATGCGGTGATGCCGGCTCTGGGCATCATCGAGTCGGCGGCGATCAGAGCGTTCGCGAGGCCCTGCACGGCAGTGCCAGCCGCGGCGCGCGCCTGGTGCGAGTCCAGTTCGTCGCAGACCTCGAGCAGAACATCCAGCGAGCCGCGCACCAGCCGGGCGAGCGGCCCCTGCAGCACGGTCCCGGCGAAGCGATCGGCCTTCGGCAGCACGGCTTCGACCGCATGGGCCGGCATCAGCAAGGTGAGCTTGTCCAGCGGTTCGAGCACGTGGAAGGACTGGACGCTGCGACTGTCCCAGAACAGCAGGTCCCCAGCCCGGAGCTCCCGCTCGCCGCGATGATCCGACACGATCTCGCGGCCGCCGCGCACGTACAGCAATCCGAAATAGGCAGCCGCGTCGCGCGCGATCTGCGGCTTCGTGCGCCGCCCGCTGCATGGTGTCGTGCGGCACGACACGAAGTCCGCCTCGCCCAGACGCAGGCTGCGCACGCGGGCCGCTACGTTCGCAGGGTCCATCGCATCGAGTTGCCAGTCGAGATGCGACGCGCTGAGCGCCTGCCGCCAGGCCTCGAAGCGGCGCGCGGAGGGAATGGGATCAGTCGACCAATCGAGCGTGACCATGGACGAACCGGTGCAGGAACTCCGCGCAGTGTTTCGGCGGCCCGACCCGGCGTCAATGCACGGACGAGCCGATTCGAGTGCACGGACCTGCATGATCGCGCTGCAGCGTCGACCTATCGTGCTCGCCCCAGCTCAGGAGCCGACGCGATGCGACAGGACGTGGAATTCAAGACCGAAGACGGCACCCGCTTGCGCGGCTGGCATTTCGTTCCCGACGGCGCGAGCGCAAAGGTCCCGACCATCGTGATGGCGCACGGTTTCTCCGGCACCAAGGAACTGCTGCTGGATCGCTTCGCCGAGGCGTTCACCGCTGCCGGCTTCGCGTGCCTGGTCTACGACCATCGCAACACGGGATCGAGCGAAGGCACGCCACGCCAGCACATCGACCCCTGGCAGCAGGTCCGCGATTTTCGCGATGCCATCACGTTCGCGGAGACCCTGCCGCAGACCGATGCGAACCGTATCGGGGTCTGGGGCTCGAGCTATGCCGGCGCGCACGTCATCGTGGTGGCGGCGCAGGATCGCCGCGTCCGCTGCGCGGTGTCGCAGGTTCCGCTGGTCAGCGGGCACGCGAACTTCCGCCGCCTGGTGCGCGCCGATCAGATCGCGACGATGCAGCAGGCCTTTGCCGAGGATCGCCGCCGTCGCATCAACGGAGAGCCGTCGCAGTTGCTGCCCGTCGTGGCGCCGGAAGGGCAAGCGAGTGCGCTGCCGACACCGGGTTCCTACACCTGGATGACGGAGAAGGCCAAAGCGCATGCACCCACCTGGCGAAACGAGGTGACCTTGCACTCGGTCGAGATGTTCACCGAATACGAGCCGGGCGCCTACATTCGCTTCGTGAGCCCGACGCCGTTGCTGATGGTGGTCGCATTGCAGGACGACCTCACGGTCGCCGACGAGAGCCTGAAGGCCTACGAGCGCGCGCTCGAGCCCAAGCAGCTGAAGGGCATTCGCTGTGGTCACTTCGACGTCTACGATCAGTTCTTCGCGGACTCGTCGGGAGCCGCGTCGGCCTGGTTCAAGCAGCACCTCTGAGCCGGATCGCGCCTGGTCGAATCCGGGCGCCTGCGTCCTCGCAGCGGGAAGCCTGGCCGACGGGTCCCGGCTTCCCGCTGCCACGCGGGCCGGCGACGAGGCGAACGTCCTTACGTCGAGTCGAACTTGCCGGCTCCGGCCAGGCGCCGTTCGCTGCCGGCGGACCACGTTGCGGATAGCATCCTGCGCGGACACCACGGACGGGCAAGGACGATGGCCGAGCACCGAATTTTCACGACGCCGTTTGCGAAGGTGTATCCGCTGTACGTCCAGAAGGCGGAGCGCAAGCATCGGACGAAGGAAGAGGTCGACCAGGTCATCTGCTGGTTGACGGGATACGAGCGCGCGGCGCTGCAGCTTCAGATCGCGCAGGGAAAAGACTTCAAGGCCTTCTTCGCCGAAGCCCCCGCGCTTCATCCGAACCGCTCGCTGATCAAGGGCCTGGTGTGCGGCGTCCGCGTGGAAGACGTCGAGGATCCGTTGATGAAGAAGATCCGCTATCTGGACAAGCTGGTCGACGAGCTTGCGAAAGGAAAAGCGATGGAGAAGATCCTGCGGACCTGACTCTCTTCGCGGGGCAAGCGCACGCGGGCCGGATCTTCAGGACACGGCGCCGTCCCGGATCAAACGGCGACGATATCGAGCGGGCCGAGAAAATCCATCTTGCCGATCTCGACGCCGTTGTGACGCAGGATCGCGTACGCCATCGTCAGGTGGAAATAGACGTTGGGGATGACCATCTGCAGCAGGTAGTCGCACCCGACGATCTCCTTTCCAGGGAAGAACGAGAACGCCACGCGCTGCGTACTCGCCGCCGCGTACTGCGATTCCGGAATCGACTCGACGAAGGCCACGGTCTTGCGGATCCGTTCGCGAACCTCGTCCAGGGTTCGCTCGTCGTCCCGATGGCTCGGCGGCTTCTGTCCGGACAACCAGGCTGCGCCGCCTTTGACGTAGTCGCAGGCACTCTGGACCTGGTAGACGAAATCGTTCATGTCGGGCGCGAGCCGGCTGGCCAGCAACACCGACACCTCGAACTTCTTCGCAGCCGCTTGCGCTTGCGCCTTGTCCAGCCATTTCTGGACCGTCTTCAGCGATTCGGTGCATCGAACGATGGCTTCGTAGTACATGAGCGTGGTTCCGGCAGGCTGGATTCGAAGAGACTCGTCCCGGATGCCGTCCCGCACGGCGAGGAAGAGGTGCGCCTCGCATCATAGGCAAGAACGGGCGATCGCCGGCGTGCTTCGTCTCGGGCCCGCAACTCCCGGGTTCGAGTGTGGCTGCTCGACACCGGGTCCAATGCGACAATCGACAAAATCCTCACTCCGCATCTCCCATGGATACCCGTGTCGCCGTCGATTTCCAGGATCATGTCGCCCACATCCGGCTGGTGCGCCCCGAGCGCCTGAATGCCATCGATCTGGTGCTGCTGCAGCAACTGGTCGAGACCGGCGATCGGGTCGCCGCCCTGCCCGGCCTGCGCGCCATCGTGATCTCCGGCGAGGGTCGAGGATTCTGCTCGGGCATCGATACCGGGACGCTCGCCATCAAGCCCGGTGAAGCCTTTCCCATCGACATCGCCACACCGATCCGCGGCGCGGCCAACCTCGCGCAGTACGCCGTGCTGCAGTGGCGCGACGCCCCGGTCCCGGTGATCGCCGCGATTCATGGCTTCGCGTTCGGCGGCGGCTTCCAGCTGCCGCTCGCCACCGACGTCCGCCTCGTGCATCCCGATACCAGGATGTCGCTGATGGAACTCAAGTGGGGCCTGATTCCGGACATGGGCGGCATGGCGCTGCTCAAACCGATGCTGCGCCCCGACGTGCTGGCGGACCTGTTGTACACCGCACGCGTATTCGACGGGCGCGAAGCGGTGAGCCTGGGCGTCGCGACGCGATGTGCCGACGATCCGGTCCAGGCGGCCCTCGAAATGGCCCGCGAGATCGCGGCGCGCAGCCCCGATGCCGTGCGAGCGGCGAAGCGGCTGATGCGGCTCTGCAACGAGGAGCTCGACAGCCGGATCCTGCAGGCAGAAGCCGCGGAGCAGATCGCGCTGCTGAAAGGCGCCAACCATGCCGAGGCCGTGTCTGCCGGGATGGCCAAGCGCGCGCCGAACTTCCGGGACTGAGCCCACCCCGTAGCCCGGACGAAGTCCGTGGTGGTCGCCATCTAGAAAGCAGAATCCCGGACTTCGTCCGGGTTACGGGCACTGCGGAGTCAGGCGGCGTGCATCATCGCGACTCGCGTCGATCCGTCCGATTCAAGTCCCAGAACTGCGTCAGCAGCGAGGCCACGTGCGGAGCATGTTCCTCGGCGAAGAACAGCTTCGCGCCCGGGATCCGCACGATCTGCCGCAAGCCGCCCAGGTTCTCGCGCAGCCAGACCAGCGAGGGTTCGGTGTCGAAGACCCCGTCGCCATCGCCCCACAGAACCTGTGTCGGCACTTCGAGGGCTCGCAGCGCGCCGGCCACGTCGACGAGCTGCGCGCGATTCGTCTGCCAGTCGGCGAGCTGCTCGAACTGCGCGATGCGTCGGTCGGATTCGAGCAAGGGCTTCAGGTAGAGCGCGATGTTGTCGGCGCTGAAGATCGCGGGATCCTCGTAAACCAACGCACCGAGCTGCTGCTGGCCGAACGCTGCATCGCTCAGCATGACGCGCATCGCCTCGATGATCTGGCCGGCGACGACCGATTGGTAGAACCCGGTCAGCAGCGCGTTCGGCCATCGGTCGAACACCTCGCAGTTCAGCAGGCTCAGGCTGCGCACCCGCGAAGGATCGTTCGCCGCGAAGATCTGGGCGATGCCGCCGCCGGTGTCGCTGCCCACCACGTCGACCGTATCGATGCCCAGGCGATCCAGCAGCGAGGTCAGCATGCGCGCCTGCGACGCGAACGAAACGTCCTGCCCGGCCGGCACCTCGCTGTAACCGAGCCCCATCACGTCGGGCGCGATCAGACGCCGCCCGGTGCCGAACGCCGCGAAGACGTGTCGCCAGTGATAGCTGCACAGCGGAAGACCATGAACGAACAGGGTGGCCGGACCAATGCCCTGGTCGATGTAGGCGATGCGGCCCTGCTCGGTATCGACGCGCTGCTGAGCTTTCAGAAACTGCTGCGGGGTCATGCGGAGGCTCCGGTCGAGATCGCCGCGGCGACGGCAGAAACGTCGCGCAGGCTAGGTTCGCCGGTGTGCCGCAACAATTACTCCAAACGTAATCGGGCGGTGCCGGCGGACTGAAGCCTGCACTGAGCGTGGCCTTCAGCCGCAGGGCCGACGAAAACCCGAGCCAGTACGCGCGTCGTTACAGGTCCTAGGTACCGAGTATCGCGGCCAGCGTCGCGATGTCCTTCGCGTGACAGGTATTGCGTCCGCTGTCCGAGACATCTTTCGGCCGCGTCCGCCCGAACTCGTGCGGGCGTTCGATGTAGGCAGTCTTCAGCCCGCAGGCCCGCGCCGCATCGAGATCGTCCTGGTGGGCCGCCACCATCATCACCTCGTCCGGCCGCAGGTCGAAGATCCTGGCGACGCCGAGGTAAGTCTCGGGATGAGGCTTGTACTTGTGGAACACCTCGGCCGACAGGATGCAATCCCAGGGCAGCCCGCCGTGCTTGGCCAGGTTGCTGAGCAGGCCGAGGTTGCCGTTGGACAAGGTGCAGACCGTGAACCCTGTCTTCAGCCGGGTCAGCCCTTCGACCGAATCCGGCCAGGGCGCCAGCCGATGCCAGGCCTTGTTCAGGTACCGGATGCGCTCTTCGCCGAGCGTCGTGACGCCGAACTGCCTCAGCACGTCGTCGAGAATCATCCGGTGCAGGTCGTCGATCAGCGTCCAGCCGAGCGCCCCCGAATTCACCTTCGCCATCGCTGGGCGGTAGCCATCGCGCCAAGCCAGCGCGAAGGCGTCCGCATCGACGTCCGGCAGCATCTGCGCCACCTCGGCCGCGATCGACGCATGCCAGTCGACGACGGTGCCGAAGACGTCGAAAGCCAGGACCCGGATGCCATTCATGCGCGCGTGAGCTCAGGAAAAATCGTCGACAGCATTCAGGACAACCCGCGCCGGATCAACCGTCGCCAGGCCCGCGACGAAAACGAAGGTCCATCTTTCACGCACGAGGCGCCGCGCGCTCCGCATGGCGTTCCGCCCGCGCCGCTTCCCAGACTTCCCTGGCAGCATCGGCATTCATCCAGGCGATACCCAAGCCCACGATCACATCCGGCCAGACCGAGGGATGCACGGCGGTGGTCAGTCCGGCACCGACGATGGCCACGTTGGCGAAAGCATCGTTGCGGGCTGAAAGGAAAGCCGCTCGCGTCAGGCTGCCGCCGTGATGGCGGTAGCGCGCCAGCAGGAAAGCGCAACCCAGATTGACGACCAGCGCCCCCAGGCCGGTGGCCCCCAGCGTGACGGGCTCCGGCACCCCGGGGTCCTGAAACTTGCTCCAAAGCGCCCACAGGAAAGCGATCGCCGGCAGCAGCAACACGCCCGACAACAAAGAGCCGGCCAGTGCCCTGCGCCGGGCCGTCCAGGCCAGCGCCATGAAGATCAGGAAATTGACCGCCGCGTCCTCGAGGAAGTCGACGCTGTCGGCGAACAGCGAGACGGACTCGATCGCGAGCGCCACGGCGAACTCGACGCCGAAGTACGCGAGATTGAACAGCGCGACCCACCCGACGACGCGGCGGAGCCCGGCATCGGTCGTCACGGGGGCGGCATCCTGGCAATACGAAGGCGGGTCACGATCGGCGTTCCGGCGACGGGCCTGCGGCCACTACCCGGCTGCCGATGATAGCTTGCGGTTTTCCCGCCAGATCCACCGCGACGATCGGCCTGCCGCTGCGCGGTCGCCGGCCGCCACCTCTCGATGGAGCAGGACTGTCGTGATGACGCGATCTCTCATCTGCTGTGCCATGGCCTTCTGTTGCAGCGTGGCGACGGGCTCGGCGGCGGGAACGGGCAGCGCCTCCCCGAACCCGGACGTCCCCGCCGATTTCCACGTCCTGCTGCATCGGCACAATGGCAGTGTTCCGCCGCCCCAGCACCGCGGTCACCGGATCGAACTATCCGCCTCGAGTTCGATGACCTATTCGGAAACGGTCGGATACGAGGGGACGATCGTGAGCACTCGAACGCTTCCGGTCCGGCTCGACGCGGTCGCCGGGCTCTACGCCCTGTTCGTTCGTCGTAATGCATTCACCACCGCGTGGACCGGAGCAGACGCTGGTCTCGTCGGCGGAGGCTGCATCTGGATCGCGATCACGGCGGCTCGAAAGCGGGTGGAGATTCCCTGCGAGGTCCCGCAGGAGTTGAAGGGGGCGAAGCGGGAGATCGCGGCTGCGATAGAGGCCCTGAGAATCCCGTACGCGCAGTAGCCGGGTCCGGGAGATTGAAATGGGCAGGGCGAAGTGTTCATGGGCTCGACGCACGATCAGACCAAGCCGTACGTCACCACCCGCCGCTCAGGTGCGCACCGGTGCCGCGGAAGATGCGCAACGCGGCCGACGTAGTGAAACGACCTCTTATTTGCGATCGACGCCGATTCCCGCTCGCGACCACCGGCGATTGCGAGTCCGGATCAGAACGTCCTCAGGGGACCTTCGGCATCGCGATAAAGCCCGGAAGACTTTCCACGCGACCTATCCAGCCGCGAACGGCGGGATAAGGTCCCAACGACCATCCGCCCTCGGGAGCTGAAGCGATGTAGGGAAACATCGCGATGTCGGCGATGGTGGGCCGATCGAGCTCGAGCCACCGACGTGTGCTCACGTGGCACTCCAGCGCGTCAAACAGCCGAGTAGAAATCCGGGACGTCATCGCCCGGTCGGCCGGATAACTAAAGTGCTCGGCGCCTCTCGCCAGTGCGGGTCCGAAGTTCACATTTGCGGCCGCGGTGCCGAGCCATTGGCCGACGAGTGCAGCCTGCGACGGCTCGCTCGGCAACCAAGCCTCGCCCCCGAAACGTCGTGCCAGGTAAGCGAGAATTGCCCCGGAATCCCGGAGAACCAAACCTCCGTCGACCAGGATAGGCAACTCGCAAAACGGGTTCAGTTCGCTCAGCGGCGGTCGCAAGTGCTCACCCGCCATGAGGTCGACCGCGGCGACCTCCAGATCGATGGAGAGGATCGAAGCGAGCAATTTGATCTTGTGGGAGTTGCCCGACCACACATAGTCATACAGCCGCATGTGACACCTCGTCCTTGGTCGGCTCGCCGAATTCCAAGACGTTTCCGTCAGGGTCCCGGATGAAGAGAAATCGACGTCGTTCGAAGGTCAACGCCCCCCGGTCATGGATCCGTCGCAGAGGCCACGTTCCCAGGCACTGCGGATACCTGAATGTCATTGGTTCTCTTCGAAACTGGCGATGTAGTGCCTTTCTAGCCGTCTCCCGCGAGAGCCCGTCCCAACTCCTCGAGGTCATCTTTCGACGCCGGATAGAGACATGTTGCGCTTCTGTGTAGGCAGCAGTCTGGAGGCAGGGACGTTTTCCGATGCCGATGCCTGGCCTCCCTCGCGTGATCGCACTTGCGCCGTCCACGACGCGGTCAGGAACTAAAAAAAGCTGGCGGCCTTCTAGCCGCCAGCCAATACGTGCTTCCGCACGCGGAGGAACTTAGCGCGTGGAGGCATAGGAAGGTGTCGCCGCTGAGCCTGACCGTCAAAGAGTTCTCGTTCGACTCCGAATCCCGTCTACGGCAACGACGACCTGCCGGCCGCTCCCCCTACGCGCTGCGCGGCGAGATTGATGTACCGGCACGCCGGCAGCGTCTACGGAAAGGAGGATCTGCGCGAGGCCGCGATCCGCGCAGCGGCCGCAGCGCGATCAAGAGCCGCTGCGAAGCGCGCCGAGGATGCTGGAGAAGTCCCGGCCGCCCGAACCGGCCGCGCTGTGCAACTGGTAGAACTGGCGCGTCAGCGCGCCCAGCGGCGTCGCGGTCTTGGCCGACTGCGCGGCCGCCTGCGACAGACCCAGGTCCTTGAGCATCAGGTCGGTGCCAAAACCGCCCTTGTACTCACGAGAAGCCGGTGCGCTTTCCATCACGCCGGGCCAGGGGTTGTAGAGCTCCAGCGTCCAGTTGCGTCCCGAGCTCTTCACCATCACGTCGGACAGCACCTTGGGATCCAGGCCCAGGCTGACGCCGAGGTTGAGCGCCTCCGCCGTGCCCAGCATCTGGATGCCGAGCAGCATGTTGTTGCAGATCTTGGCGATCTGCCCCGCACCGGCGCCGCCGGCGTGGAAGACGTTCTTGCCCATCTTCGCGAGCAAGGGGCGTGCACGCTCGAGCGCCTCGCGCTCCCCGCCGACGATGAACGTCAACGTGCCGGCCGCAGCACCTGCCGTTCCACCCGACACCGGCGCATCGATCATCTCCAGACCCCTGGTGCGCGCGGCCTCGGCGACCTCCCGCGCGATCTCCGGCTCGATGGTGCTGCTGTCGATCACCAGTGCGCCGGGCGCAGCCGCCGCGATCAGACCGCCGTCTCCGAGAAACAAGCGCTTCACGGCGTCGCCGGACGGCAGCATCGTCACGATGACCTCGGCCTCGTGCACCGCGTCCGCCGCGTCGCGCGCGGCCGTCGCGCCGGCCTCGACGAGCCTGGCGACGCTCGCCGCAACCGGGTCGAACACGCACAGCGAGTGACCGGCCTCGAGCAGGTTCTGCGCCATCGGCGCGCCCATGTTGCCCAGACCGAGAAAAGCGATCCGCATGCTTCTTCTCCTTGTATCGTTCGTTTACTTCAGGTCCGCCAGCGGGCTGATCTCGTTCAACTGCGCGGACCACGGCGCGGTGAAGTGCGCCTCGATCCACGCCGCCGTGACGGCATCCGGTGATGCCGGCGACCACTTCGGCTGGTTGTCCTTGTCGATCAGCAGTGCGCGCACACCCTCGGGAAAATCAGGGTGCGCACAGCAGCCGAGCGCGACGATCAGCTCCATGCGGAACACGTCGGCCAGGCCCAGGTGGCGCGTCCGCTCGCGCAGCTCCCAGATCAGCGCGGCGGTCGTCGGCGATCCGGCGGACAGCGACGCGGCGGCCTTCTTCAGCCAGGCGTCTTCACCGACATGGCCGGTGATGCGCCGGCGAACCTCGGCGAGCGAAGCGGCGCCGGTCATCTGCGCGATGACGGCGGCGTGCTTCTGCAGATTCGATGCCGGCACGGTCACGCCACGCGCACCGAATTCCTGCAGTACGAAGCTCAGATGCGCACGGTCGTCATCGGCGTTCCCCGACCATTCGCCGCGCGCCAGACGTTCGAGCACGGCCGTGCGATCCGCCGCCGCGACGAGGTGTGTACCGAGCCCCGCGTACAGCGCATCGGCAGCGTTCATCGACGCCCCGGTCAGGGCCAGGAACAGGCCGGCGCCGCCGGGCATGCGCGGCAGGAACCAGCTTCCGCCGACGTCCGGGAACAGGCCGATCGTGATCTCGGGCATCGCGATGCGCGAGCTCTCGGTCAGCACGCGATGCGAGCCGCCCGCGAACAGGCCCAGACCGCCGCCCATCACGATGCCGCCGCCCCAGACCATCACCGGCTTGGGATAGGTGTGGATGCGATGGTCGAGGCGATATTCCTCGGCGAAGAAGGCCTGTGCTTTCAGGTTCGGACCCGGTTCGCGATGCGACATCGCTGCCTCGTGCAGGAAGCGCACGTCGCCGCCGGCGC
>CAZXXM010000016.1:0-17028 GCA_964644715.1 uncultured Salinisphaerales bacterium | reverse complement strand
CACGCTTGTCGGCTTGGTAGATGGGAATTTTTACGCTCAGTGGCTGGTCGCGAACTACGATCTAAACATCCGCATTAACGAGTCCGGCTTGGATGAAAACCGCCGCCCGCCGCCTACTCGCTCTCGCTAATCTAATGAGCTTTCGACAGTTTTCACTGCTGACCATCGTTGCTTTGACATCCCTAGTTAGCGGCTGCGAACGGTTCAGTTATGGAGTAGACATCGTCAACTACGGGAAAAGCGGTGTTCTCCTCTTGCAAGTTGGAGATACCAGCGCTAGGCAGGTACACAGCGCCTATCAAAATGTCGGAGTCTCCTTCCCGATAATTGGCGCCCGCTTTCCGACCATTCCCTCACGCTACCGCGATACTGCTTCAGGTTTTGGAGTGCTCCGAGAATCCGTACGTTACCCGCCTGATGAGATTGAGCTCGCATGGCAATTAGCTGATCTAACGAATTGCGAGCGGAACATATCCATCGATCCATCCGATATCAAAACTGTCAAAGAGGTCCGCCAGCTCGGATACGTTCCGAATCAGCACATCTATAAACAGCTCTGCCAATGGACTCCGCTACCCGACAAGATCTATCGAAAGAAGCTCGACCTCCGCCCGATCAAAAACACCGACGCCTACAAACGAACCGGGGACCGCTACAAGGAAGTCGCCGGTAGCCGCTACACGCTGAACATCACGCTGATCTTCATCGAAGACCAGGTGAAGGTCGAAGTCGACAACGGAGCGACGAACCCCTGGCTTTGAGGAAAAAGTCTTGGTGGGTTGCGCTGATCGCCCCGCCCTGACTTCGTGTTCGGACCGGGGACATAGATCCGGGGCGTTTCGTATTGGGAACGCGGCCGCGGACTTCGTCCGGGCTACGAGGCTGCGGTCCGGTCCGTGTGGCCGAGCGGACGATCCGGCGCGATGCGATCCCTGAGTGCTCGCTTGAGCGCCGCGATGTCCGGGAATCCGCCGTCGCGCTTGCGGTCCGCCAGCACCTCGCCGTTGACCCGGATCCGGAACACCCCCGCTTCGGCCGGGCGCAGCGCCACTTCGCCGAGCTCGTCTTCGAAGCTGGACAACAACTCCTGCGCATACCAGGCCGCGCGCAGCAGCCAGCGGCACTTGGGGCAGTAGTCGATCTCCACGCGGTTCATCGCGGCAGCGCAGGACGGTAGGCGGCAACGAATTCCGGCGGCTGCCGGCGCGGTCGCCCGCTACTCATGTCCACGCAGATCCAATGCGTACGCCCGCGCAGCACGGTCTTGCGATCCTGCTCGCGGATGATCTGGTAGGCGCGCCACATGTCGAGCTTGCCGCCGTTCTCCGCGACCCAGGTCGCGATGTGCAGGCGGTCGCCGGCGAACGTGGCCGCGAGGTAGTCGAGCTCGTGACGGCGCGCCACGCAGCCCGCCCCGACCCGACGGTAGTCCTCCATGCCGAAGCCGAGCGACACCGAGTGGGCCCAGGCGACGTCCTGCAGCCAGGACAGGTACACGACGTTGTTGGTGTGGCCGAAGGCATCGAGATGTTCCGCCCCGACCGCGAGGGTCTGGACGAACGGCGACGCGACATCCCATTGCAGCGGGTCGACGGACATTAGGTCTCCTGGACAGATAGCCAAGACAAGAAAGGCTAACGCAAAGGCGCGAAGGGAAAAGAAAGGACGCAAAGCCCCGTTGATCTTCGCGTCCTTTGCTTTACTTTCTCCTTTGCGCCTTTGCGTTAGCCTTTTTCGTCTTTCAGCCCGTGCACGGCCGATCGTTTGCCGGCTCCCGTGTCGGGGCGTTAAACTCGAATT
Source organism: uncultured Salinisphaerales bacterium (assembly GCA_964644715.1). Lineage (GTDB taxonomy): Bacteria > Pseudomonadota > Gammaproteobacteria > Nevskiales > Nevskiaceae > Panacagrimonas. The sequence goes on along the minus strand of CAZXXM010000016.1, from coordinate 15,228 downwards.
CGTACCGATCTGGTCTTGATTGATCGCCGACTGCGGACATCATGTTCAAGCTGGGAAAGCTGACCGACTACGGCACCGTCCTGATGACGGCGCTGGCCGCGCAACCGGAGCGCCTGCAGACTTCGCAGGAGCTCGCAGCGGCCACGCATCTGGCTGCGCCCACGGTCGCCAAGCTGCTCAAGCTGCTCTGCAAGGCCGGCCTCGTCGACTCCTCGCGAGGCGCGCGCGGTGGTTACCGCCTGGCGCGTGCTCCCGAGCAGATCACGGTGGCCGACATCGTCAGCGCGCTGGAAGGCCCGATCGCGCTCACCGAATGCGCGGTGCACCGTGGCTGCGGCATCGAGTCGCACTGCGGCGTGCGCTCCAACTGGCGCGTCATCAACGATGCCATCCGCAGCGCGCTCGAAGCCGTCACCCTCGCGCAGATGACGCTCCCGCTGCGCCGCGGCGGGGCACGCAGCTTGCGGGAACATCCCCTCCTCTTCTCCCCGCCTTCGCGCGGCTGAACGCGCAACCGGCCACCCTCATGGCAGCCACTGAACAGACCCCCGCCGAACACGTCCGAGACCTCGTCACGCGAAGAGTCGCGCAGGCCTACAGCGCGGGCTTCGTCACCGACGTCGAGTCGGAGACCGTCCCCCCTGGCCACAGCGAAGAAATCGTCCGCCTGATCTCGGAGCGCAAGCAGGAACCCGAATGGCTGCTCGAGTGGCGCCTGAAGGCCTACCGGCGCTGGCTGAAAATGACCGAGCCCAAATGGGCCCACGTGGACTACGTGCCGGTGGACTACCAGTCCATCAGCTACTTCTCGGCACCGAAGTCGATGAAGGACCGCCCGAAGTCGCTGGACGAGGTCGATCCGAAACTGCTGGAGACCTACAAGAAGCTCGGCATCCCGCTCAAGGAGCAGGAGATGCTGGCCGGCGTCGTGCCGCAGGTCGCGGTCGACGTGGTGTTCGACTCCGTGTCGGTGGGCACGACGTTCCGCAAGAAGCTCGCGGAGGCCGGCGTGATCTTCTGCTCGATCTCCGAGGCCGTGCACTCGCACCCGGAACTCGTGAAGAAATACCTGGGCTCGGTCGTGCCCTTCGGCGACAACTACTTCGCGGCACTGAACTCCGCGATGTTCAGCGACGGCAGCTTCGTGTTCATTCCCAGGGGCGTGCGCTGCCCGATGGAACTGAGCACCTACTTCCGCATCAACGAGCGCAACACCGGCCAGTTCGAGCGCACGCTGATCGTGGCCGAGGAACGCAGCCACGTGAGCTATCTGGAAGGCTGCACCGCGCCGCAGCGCGACGAGAACCAGCTGCACGCGGCCGTCGTGGAACTGGTTGCGCTCGACGACGCCGAGATCAAGTACTCGACGGTGCAGAACTGGTACCCGGGCGACGAGAACGGCAAGGGCGGCATCTACAACTTCGTCACCAAGCGCGGCGACTGCCGCGGACCGCGCTCGAAGATTTCGTGGACGCAGGTCGAGACCGGCTCGGCGATCACCTGGAAGTATCCGAGCTGCATCCTGCGCGGTGACGACTCGGTCGGCGAGTTCTATTCGGTTGCGCTGACGCATCATCGCCAGCAGGCCGACACCGGCACGAAGATGATCCATGTCGGCAAGAACACGCGCTCGACAATCGTCAGCAAGGGCATTGCGGCGGGTCACGGCCAGCAGAGCTATCGCGGCCTGGTACGCGTGCTGCCGTCGGCCGAGGGCGCCCGCAATCACACGCAGTGCGACTCGCTGCTGATCGGCGACCAGTGCGGCGCGCACACCTTCCCCTACACCGAGATCCGCAATCCCTCCGCGATTCTCGAGCACGAGGCCACCACCTCGAAGATCGGCGAGGACCAGCTCTTCTACTGCCGCTCACGCGGCATCTCGGAAGAAGACGCGGTCTCGATGATCGTCAACGGATTCTGCAAGCAGGTGTTCAAGGAGCTGCCGATGGAATTCGCGGTGGAAGCCCAGAAGCTGCTCGCGGTCTCACTCGAAGGTGCGGTCGGCTGACGCGCGCCGGAACACACTCATGCTCGAAATAAACGATCTGCACGCCCGCGTCGAAGACAAGGAAATCCTCAAGGGCGTCACGCTCTCCATCAAGGCCGGCGAAGTCCACGCGATCATGGGGCCCAACGGCTCCGGCAAGTCGACGCTCTCGCACGTCTTGGCCGGGCGCGAGGGCTACGAGGTCACCGGGGGCAGCGCCACGTTCCTGGGGCAGGACCTGCTCGCGATGGAACCGGAAGCCCGCTCGGCCGCTGGCGTGTTTCTCGGCTTCCAGTACCCGGTCGAGATTCCCGGCGTCACCAACCTGTATTTCCTGAAGGCCGCGCTCAATGCGCAGCGCAAGACGCGCGGCGAAAAGGAACTGGATGCCGCGGAATTCCTCGCGTACGTGAAGCAGCGCGTCAAGCAGATGCAGATGGACGTCAGGATGCTCCATCGCGGCGTCAACGAGGGTTTCTCGGGCGGCGAGAAGAAGCGCAACGAGATCCTGCAGATGCTCGTCCTTCAGCCCAGGATGATGATCCTCGACGAAACCGATTCGGGCCTGGACATCGACGCGCTGAAGATCGTCTCGGACGGCATCAACGCGATGCGTTCGAAGGACACCGCGACCCTGCTGGTGACGCACTACCAGCGCCTGCTCGATTACGTGCAGCCGGATCACGTTCACGTGCTGGCCGGCGGCCGCATCGTGAAATCCGGCGGACCCGAGCTCGCTCGCGAGCTCGAGGAAAAGGGCTACGGCTGGCTGGCGGCCGCCTGATGGGCGCCCTGCATTCGCCGTTGCAGAACTACGCGGAGGCCTTCGAGCGCCTGCCGCCCGAAGCGCGGACGGCGCCGCGACGGCACGCCTTGCAGCGCCTGCTCGCGCTCGGACTGCCGACACCCGACCTCGAGGAATGGAAGTACACGGACCTCGCCGCGCTGCACGAACTCGCGCCGGAACCCGCTTCCTATCACCGCATTCCGGAATCAGAGCCCGCGGCGGATGCCGACGGCCTCGATGCGCTGAACGCGGCCTTCGCGGTCGACGGACTCGACATCGAGATTCCCGCTAACGCGGATTCGGCCGAGGTATTGCTCGCCACCGGCGCCGGCCACCGCCGCCATCGCATCCGTGTCGGTCGCCACGCCCGCGCGCGGCTGCGCATCGAGGTCGATGCGGCCGCGGTGTTCCAGACGGTGTTCGTCGACCTGGACCTCGCCGACGGCGCGAGCCTGCAGATCCTGCGCGTGCAGAACGCCGGACCGCAGGCCCATCACGTCAGCCGCATCCGCGCGCGCGTGGGCCGCGACGCGAAGCTCGACGTCTCGACGATCGATCTCGGCGGCAAGCTGTCGCGCCACGACGTGAACGTGGACCTGGCCGAACCTGGCGCCGAAGTGCAGCTTCGCGGACTGTTCGTCACCAGCGGCGCCGGCCTGATCGACAACCACACGCGCTTCGATCACCGCGCGCCGCACGGGACCAGCCGCGAACTCGTGCGCGGACTGGCGCAGGACAGCGGCCGCGGCGTCTTCAACGGCCGTATCGTCGTGCACCCCGATGCGCAGAAGACCGATTCCGAGCAGCGCATCGCAAACCTGATCCTGTCGCCGAAAGCCGAGATCAACGCCAAGCCCGAACTCGAGATCTACGCCGACGACGTGAAGTGCGCGCACGGGGCCACGTTCGGCCAGCTCGATCGCACCGCGCTGTTCTACCTGCGCTCGCGCGGTCTGCCAGAAGCCGAAGCGCGCGCGCTGCTGACCCTGGCCTTTGCGATGGAGCCGCTGCAGCAGATTCCCGACCCGGCGTTTCGGGACGAGGTGACGCGCCTGGCGGCGGCGCACCTGGGCGCGGAGCCCGACGACGCCTCGCTGGACCCGGCATGAGCCTCTCCGTGCACGACGTAGCCCGGACGAAGTCCGGGATCCCCCTCGACGCTTCGCGCGTCCATCCCGGACTTCATCCGGGCTACGGGGGGCGCCGGCGATGAACGGTTCCGCCGCTCCGCTCGATCTCGCGGCCGTCCGCGCGCAGTTCCCGATCCTGGCCGAGAAGATCCATGGCAAGCGCCTGGCCTATCTCGACAACGCGGCCACGACGCAGAAACCGGAATCGGTGCTGCGCGCGCTCGATGATTACTACCGCCACGCCAACAGCAACGTGCATCGCGCCGTGCACGAACTGGCGGCGCGCGCGACGACGCAGTACGAGGCAGCGCGCGATCGCATCGCCGCCTTCCTGAACGTGACGCGCGAGGAATGCGTGTTCACCCGCGGCACCACCGAGGGCATCAACCTGGTCGCGCGCAGCTTTCTGCGGCCGCGGCTGCAGCCGGGCGACGAGGTGCTGGTGACCGGCATGGAGCACCACTCCAACAACGTGCCCTGGCAGCTCGCCGGCGCGAAGTCCGTGGCGGCGCGCATCACCGACGAGGGCGAACTCGATCTCGACGACTGGCACGCGAAACTCGGCCCACGCACGCGGCTGGTCTCGATCGTCCATGTCTCCAACTCGCTGGGCACGATCAACCCGGTCGCCGAGATGGTGCGCGAGGCGCAGCGGCGCGGCATCCCGGTGCTCGTCGACGGCGCCCAGGCCATCGCCCATGAAGCGCCGGACCTGCGTGCGCTGGGTGCCGACTTCTACGCGATGTCCGCGCACAAGGCCTACGGCCCGACCGGCTTCGGCGTGCTGTTCGCCAAGCGCGAACATCTCGAAGCCATGCCGCCCTGGCACGGTGGCGGCGACATGATCCGCACCGTCAGCTTCGATCACTCCACCTGGAACGAGCTGCCATACAAGTTCGAGGCCGGCACGCCCGACATGGCCGGCGCGATCGGTTTCGCCGCCGCGCTGGACTGGATCGACTCGGTCGGCATGGCGCGCATCCACGCGCACGAGCAGGACGTGCTGGCCTACGGCACCGCGCAGCTCGCCGGCATCCCTGGCCTGCGCCTGGTCGGCACGGCCCGGCACAAGGCGGGTGTGCTGTCCTTCGTGATGGACGGGGCGCACGCGCACGACCTGGGCAGCGTGCTGGACCAGGAGGGCGTCGCGGTACGCACCGGGCATCACTGCACGATGCCGCTGATGGAACGCTTCGGCATACCGGCCACCGCACGCGCCTCGCTGGCCGCCTACAACGGACGCGACGACATCGACCAGCTGGCAGCGGCCCTGCGCAAGGCTTACAGACTCTTCAATTGATCGGGCCAAGCCCCTGCACGGCAAGGGCTTTGTGCGATCATCGAAACATGGTCGCAGCGCCAGTTCCCCGATGAGTCCGAGCACGCCGAAAGTGGCGGTTGCGCTCGAGGGTCCGCGCCTGCGGACCGGACAGGGGCTGCAGTTCAAGCTCGCGTTGCTGTTCACGCTGGTGACGTTCGCGCTCGGCGTCGCGGCCTGGCTCGCGGGCCGGACCCTGGTGCAGAGCAACCTCGTCGGCGATACCCAGCGCTACCAGCGCGAAAGCGGGCTGCGCCTGGTGCACGAAATGGAAAGCCGCCTGCAGCAGGCGCAAGTGCTCGCCGCGACCTTGGCCGAGCTGAGTACCCACGGCGGAGACCCCGCCGCCTGGTCGCAGCGCGTCCCGGCCCTGGTGACGGGCAGCGGACTGGATGATCTGATCGCGGGCGTCGGCTGGTGGCCGGAGCCGGTCGCCGGCGCGCCGCGCAGGAGCCGCTTCTGGATCGCCGACGGCGTCGGCTCGCTGCAGCTGCGCGACGACTACAACGATCCGCGCACGATCTCGTACTGGGAAGAGCCCTGGTACACGCCGGCGCGCTATGCCGCCGCCGGCGACTGCTACTGGACGCTGGTCTATCTGGAGCGCCTGAGCCGGCGCAACGTGGTGGGCTGCTCGCTGCCGCTGCGCGATGCCCGCGGATTCGCCGGCGCGGTCACGGTGCTGCTGCAGGTCTCGGCCCTCGACAAGCTGCTGATGAACGCCGGCGCCGGCCAGTCCGGCTACGCACTGCTGGTGGATCGCGACAATCGGCTGATCGCCGCTTCCGGCCCGGCAGCCGGAAAACTCGGAACGGAACGTCCGCGCAACATGGCCGAGCTCGCGCAGCGGATGCCGCCGTTCAACACGCTGGCGCTCGATCTGCACCAGCGCGACGAGAAATTCCTGTCGCGCGCGGTGCAATCGCCGCTGTACGACGCCGCGCTGATCTCGCGGCTAAAGGATGGCACGCGCGACGCGTCGCGCCAGGAAGCCGAGTCGGCGCTCGCATTGATCTGGAACGCCTCCGCCGCGGCCATCCGCGACGACAACGCGGCGATCGAGGAACTGCGCATCCGCGACGACGCTGTGATCGGCCAGGACGCCTCGGCCACTCTGTTCGAACTCGCCGAGCCCTACTGGAAGCTGGTGCGCGTGACGCCCGAGCGCGAGGGCATTGCCGGCGCGCAGTATTTCTTCATGCAGACGCTGATCGTCGTGCTGGGCACCGTCGCGGTGACCTTGCTGCTGATCTTCGCCGGGCTGCGCATGCTCGTGCTCAAGCCGCTGTCGCGCATGGCCCACAAGCTGTCCGACGCCCGCACCCTGGAGGAATCCATGCACGTGCAGCTCGACGCCGGCGCGCGCAACGAATTCGGGGTCATCGGCCACTGGTACAACGAGCGCGTCCGCCAGCTGCGCGAAGCGATGGACCGCGTGATGTCCCAGCAGAGCCAGCTGGTGATCGAAGCCGGCGAACGCACCCGCGCCGACGAGCAGTCGTTGCGGCTGCGTGAGCGCGCGAGCGCCGTTGCCACGTCCATCGTCGATGCCATGGTGGTGGTGGACGCGCGCGGCCTGATCGAAGACATGAACGTGCCCGCGGAGCGGCTCAGCGGCGCGTTGCTGCGCACCGCGCGCGGGCGGCCCTGCAGCGAAGTTCTGCGCCTGCGGCTGGCGAACCAGGGCGGGGCCGCGCCCGACATCGCAGCGAGCATCGTCGGATCCAGCGCCCGCATCGAATACAACGACGGCCTGTTCCTGCACGTGGAAGGACGCCCCGAACGCGAGATCCAGCTCGTCGGCTCGCCGCTGCGCGGACCCGGCGGCCGCAGCCTGGGCGCGGTACTGATCTTCCGCGGCCGCGAGGCGCCGGCGTCCGTCCCGAAGCTGGTCATCGACCGGCGCAGCGTGGATCCGGTCACGGGCCTGCCCACGCGCGCGGCCTGCGACCGCCGCCTGCGTGCGCTGCTCGAGGGCTCGCGGCTGTCCAAGCGCTCGCACGCCCTGCTGGTCTGCGACGTCGACCGCCTGCGCCAGATCAACGAGACGCTCGGGCTGCGCGCCGGCGACGAAGTGCTGGTCAGCGTGGCCGAGACGCTGGTGGAGATCGCGCCGACCGCGGACGTCTTCCGCCTGGGCGGCGATTCCTTCTCGCTGGTGATGGAGAACTGCGACGTCGAAGAGGCGCGCCGCGTCGGCCGCTCGGCCTGCGAGACGCTCGCCAGGACGCAGTTCCCCTGGGCCGACCGCCAGCTGGTGATCACCGCGAGCTTCGGGCTGCTGCCCTTCGACGGCAGCGCCGAGCATCCGATGGACCTGCTGCGACGTGCCGGCGACGCCGTGGCCGCCGCCAAGCAGGCGGGCCGCAACACGCTGCGCGTCCACGAGGCTTCGATGAGCCGCCGCGACGCCCAGGTCGACGAGTCGCTGTGGGTGCGGCGCATGCGCGCCGGTCTCGACGAGGGCCTGCTTCACCTGACGACGCAGTGGATCCAGCCTTCCGATCCCTTGTCGCGCGAGGGCTCGGTCTTCGAGGTCTCGCTCGCGCTCGAAGACGAGGAAGGCTTCTGGGCCGAAACCGCCACGTTCCTGCCGATCGCCGAGCGCACCGGCATGGTCGCGGAGATCGAGCGCTGGGCCTTGCGCCAGACGTTCGAGCAACTGGCGCGCAGCCCCGACGTGATCGAGCGGCTCGCGTTCTGCTGCCTGCCGCTGTCCCCGCAGACCGTCAGCGAAGGCGCCACGCTCGAGCTGCTGGCGCAGCTGTTCCAGTCGCATCCCGATCTGCCGGCCAGCCGCATCTGCTTCGTGCTGCGCGAATCTGTGCTCAGCGAGGCGCCCGGACCCGCGCTGACCTTCTGCGAGGCGATGCGCTCGCTCGGCTGTCGTGTCGCGGCCGATCATTTCCTGGCGCGGGGCGTCGCCTCCGTGGACATGCTGCGACGCCTGCCGGCCGAATTCATGCGCATCGACGCACGGCATTTCGTCGACGTCGGCGGCGATGCGCTCGACCAGTCGATCGCGGATTCGTTCATGCGCCTGGCCCGCACCTTGCAACGCCGCGTGATCGTGACCGACATCGGCGACGAGATCGCGCGCGACGCCTGGCGCAATCTCGGCGCGGACTACTTCCAGGGCCTGGCGATCGCACGGCCCTCGCCGGTCGTGTTCACGGTCAACACCTGACGCTTGCCCTGCGTAGATACCGGACGTAGTCCGGGGTGGCGTTATCTAGATGGCGCAAGCCCGGACCGCGTCCGGGCTACGGGCATACGGGTTCGAGATGCGTCAGCCGCAACTCGAGGCTCTCGCTGCCCTGCCAGCGATTGATGCTCAGCGTGTAGGCCACGCGCACCCGCCCGCTCGTGCACAGCCGTGCAGCACCGCCGAAATCGACGGCCACGATCTCCGCTCCGCGCGGACTCCGCAGCCGGTAGCGCACGTGAGTCTGGTCCCGCCCGACGGGCTTGGCGGACGCCACTTCGAACTCGTCCTCGAACAGCGGCTCCGGCAGGCCCTGCCCCCAGGGACCGGCCTGCTCCAGCGCCTGCGCGGTGTCCAGCGCGAGCTCGGCGCCTTCGAGCGGGCCATCCGTCTCCACGACCCGCTCGAGCTGGGCCGGCGTGAGCCGATGGCGGCAGGCCGCGTCGAAGGCCTCGCGAAACCGCGGCAGGTCGGCCTCGCGAAGACTCAGGCCCGCCGCCGCCGCGTGTCCGCCGAAGCGCAGGATCAGTCGTGGATGATGGGCGTCGATGTCGGCGAGCACGTCGCGCAGGTGAAGCCCCGGCACCGAGCGCGCGGATCCTTTCAGCACGCCCTCTTCCTGCGCACGCGCGAACGCACAGGCCGGCCGGTTGGCGTGCTCGCGCAGCCGCGACGCGACCAGGCCGACGATGCCCTCGTGCCACTCCGGGTCGAACAGGCTCAGCCCGTAGGCTTCGTCGTCGCGGCCGTCTACCAGCTGATCGAGCGCCGACTCGTTCATCTGCGCCTGCATCTCGCGGCGCAGGCGGTTGATCCGGTCGAGTTCGCGCGCCAGCGCGAGTGACTCGTCGGCGTCCTCGCTGAGCAGGCAGCGGATGCCGATGCGGATGTCGTCCAGCCGGCCGGCCGCGTTGATGCGCGGACCCAGCACGAAGCCCAGGTCGGTGGCGCTGAGCTCCCGCTCGCTGCGGCCGGCGACTTCGAGCAGCGCCCGCACACCCGGGCGCGCGCGGCCGGCGCGGATGCGCGCCAGCCCGGCCGACACCAGGATGCGGTTGTTGCGGTCCAGGCGGACCAGGTCCGCCACGGTGCCGAGCGCGACCAGGTCGAGCAGTTCGGCAAGATTCGGTTCGGTCTTCGATGCGAAGTCGCCCTGCTCGCGCATGCGGGCGCGCAGCGACATCAGCAGGTAGAACATCACGCCGACGCCGGCCAGATGCTTGGACGCGAACGTGCAGCCGGGCTGGTTGGGATTGAGCAGCGCATCGGCGCGCGGCAGCAGTGTCCCCGGCAGGTGGTGATCGGTGATCAGCACCTGCATGCCGAGTTCGCGCGCGGCATCCACGCCCGCGAGGCTGGCGATGCCGTTGTCGACGGTCACCAGCAACTGCGCGCCCGCCTGCGCGGCCTCGCGCGCCAGCTCGGGCGACAGGCCGTAGCCCATCGTCAACCGGTTGGGCACCACGTAATCGACATGGCTCGCCCCCAGGCGGCGCAGTCCGAGAATCGCGAGCGCCACCGCCGTCGCGCCATCGGCGTCGTAGTCGCCCGCAATCACGATGCGCTGCCGGGTCCGCACGGCGTGCAGCAGCAGGTCGGTGGCCGGCCGGATACCGAGGAGGCCTTCGGGCGGAAGCAGCTCGCGCAATTCGAGCGCGATCTGCGCGGGATCGGTCAGGCCGCGCGCCGCCAGCACGCGCGCCACCACCGGGTGCACGCTGGACGGCAAGGCATGCGAGGGAACGCTGCGGCGCCGCAGGCGCGGCGACTCAGCCGCCACTGACGACCTGGGCCGCGATGCCGCCGCCCGAGAGCGCCTTGACTGCCGCATCGGCTTTCGCACGATCCGCGAACGGACCGCAGCGCAGCCGATACAAGGTGCCTTTCGCTGTCTCGGCCGGCGAGATGAAGCAGGTGACCCCGCGCGAAGCGGCCCGCACGCGGACCCCCTCGGCCTTGTCGAGCAAGGAATACGCGCCCGCCTGCACGATCACCTTGCCGGACGATGCCGGTGCGGGCTTCGCGGCCGGCACCGGAGCCGGCTCGGCGGCCGGCTTCGGCGTCGGCTTGGGCTCGGGTTTCGGTTCAGGCTTGGGTTCGGGTTTGAGCGCCGGCTTCGGCTCGGGCTTGGTCAACGGCTTGGGTTCCGGCTTGGGTTCCGGCTTCGGCACGGGCTTGGGTTCCGGCAGCGCGATGACGTCGACAGGATCGGGCGCGGACGTGGGCGGCGCGGCATCCTCGGCGACCACCGGGGGCACCGGCGCAGGCGCCACCGGCGGCCCGCTGCCATCCAGGCCCGGCGCGGGGGGTACAGCCTGCGGCTCGACGCGGTCCGCCTCCGGTGCGAACGACGACGCTTCCGGATCAGGCCCCTGCATCGTGGTTTCCTCCGGCCGCGAATCCGATCGCGTGAGGTCCATCGTCACGACGCGCTCGTCGGCGCCGCGCAACCGGTCCAGGCCCGGCCGCGGCAACAGCCAGCTCAGCAGGAAGGCGACCACCGCCAAGGTCAGGATGCCGACCACGCGACGGACGACGACCTCATCCATCGGCGAGTCCTTCGGCCACCGTCAGAAACGAACCTGTCACCAGCACCTGATCCTCCGCTCCGGCCGCATCGAGCGCCGCACGCATCGCGCGGGCCACGTCCGTGAATGCACCGGCCTCGACGCCGCACGATCGCACCCGCGCGAGGAGGCCCTCCGAGGACAATCCTCGCGGCGGCGGCAGGCCCGCGCAATACACGTACCGAAGCTGCGGTGCGAGTACGCGGACGAAGGCTTCGACCGGCTTGTCCGCCAGCATGCCGAGCACGAGGTGGACCGGGCGTTCCGGCAGGTCCGCTCGCAGGCGTTCGGCCAGCACCTGCGCCGCCTCGACGTTGTGCGCCACGTCGAAGATGCAGCGGCCGCGGCGCTCGAAGCGGCCGCGCAGGAACAGCTTGGGCAGGGCCGCACGAATCGCGGACTCGGAGACCGGCACGCGGCCTTGAAGCGCGGTGATCGCCGCGATCACGCCCGACGCGTTGCGCAGCTGCGCATCGCCGCCGATACCGGGCAACGGCAAGCCCCGCAGCACCGTACGGCCGCGCGTCCAGTCCCAGCCGCTCGCGTCGGCACGGCGCATGAACGAGAAGGCGTCTCCGAGGCACTCGAAACGCGCGCCGATCTGCTTCGCATGCGAGCGGATCGATTGCGGGACGTCGGTCTCCGCGCAGATCGCTGGCCGGTCGTGGCGATACACGTGCGCTTTTTCCAGACCCACGCTCTCGCGATCCGGTCCGAGCCAGTCGAGATGATCGAGCCCGATGCTGGTCACCAGGCTCGCGTCCGCGTCCACCAGATTCACCGCGTCGAGCCGCCCGCCGAGGCCCACTTCGAGAACCTGCACCTGCACCGCGCGCTCGCGGAACAACCAAAGCGCCGCCAAGGTGCCGTACTCGAAGTACGTCAGCGCGATCTCGCCGCGCACCGCTTCGATCGCGACGAAAGCGCGCACCAGGTCGGCATCGCTGGCCGCGACGCCGCCGATCGAAACGCGTTCGTTGTAACGCAGCAGATGCGGCGAGGTGTATAGGCCGCAGCGGTAGCCGGCCTCGCGAAAGATCAGGTCGGCCAGCGTGGCGCTCGACCCCTTGCCGTTGGTTCCGGCGACGGTGAGCGTCGGGATGCCCGCGTCGGGAAGATCCAGGCGGCTCGCGACCTTGCCGACGCGATCCAGGCCGAGTTCGATGTTCTTCGGGTGCAGCCGCTCCTGGTAGTCCAGCCATTCCGCCAGCGAGGATGCGGCGGAAGGCACGTGCATGACGCTCAAGCCTCCGCGGGGGCCCAGTGCGTGAGCATCGCGAGCAGGCGGTGGATCTTCTCGCGCAGTTCGCGGCGGTCCGTGATCATGTCGATGGCGCCGTGCTCGAGCAGGAACTCCGAGCGCTGGAAGCCCTCCGGCAGCTTCTGCCGCACCGTCTGCTCGATGACGCGCGGACCGGCGAAACCGACCAGTGCGCGCGGCTCGGCGATGTGGATGTCGCCGAGCATCGCCAGGCTCGCCGACACGCCGCCCATCGTCGGATGGGTGATGACCGAGATGAAGGGCAGGCCGCGCTCGCTGAGCTTGGCCAGCGCCGCCGAGGTCTTGGCCATCTGCATCAGCGAGAACAGCGACTCCTGCATGCGCGCGCCGCCCGATGACGAGAAGCAGACCAGCGGCACGCCGAACTCGAGACAGGCATTGGCGCCGCGCACGAACTTCTCGCCGACGACGCTGCCCATCGAGCCGCCCATGAAGCCGAACTCGAAGGCGCAGACCACCAGCGGCAGGCCGATCAGCTGGCCGCGCATGACGACCAGCGCGTCCTTCTCGTCGGTCTCCGCCTGGGCTTCCTTGATGCGCTCGGTGTACTTGCGTGAATCCTTGAACTTGAGCGGATCGACCGGCGTGACGTCGGCGCCCAGCTCGTGGCGCGGCGTCGGATCGAGGAAGTGGTTCAGGCGCGCACGGGCCGTGATCGGATGGTGCGCACCGCACTTGGGGCAAACTTCCAGCGTGCGTTCCAGCTCGGCCCGATAGAGCACGGACTGGCAGCTGTCGCACTTGGTCCAGAGACCCTCGGGCACGTTGCGCTTGCGCACGCCCTTGGTCAGCAACTGCGACCCTGAAATCTTGTCCAGCCAGCTCATGCGAAGTCCTGATTCGAATCGGGAAAAACAGGGGTCGGCAATACGCAGCACCGGCGCCCCGGTATCGCGGCGATCATAAGCGATCCATCGCCTCGCGCATCGGGGCGAGCTTGGCCCGGAGCAGCCCGGGCAGGCTCTCGGGCCGGGCCTGGTTGCGCTCGATCTCCGAGACCAGCGCGCTGCCGACGATCACGCCGTCCGACACCGCCGAAACCGACGAAGCCGAGGCGGCGTCGCGGATACCGAAACCGACGATGACCGGGATCCGCGTGATGCCGCGGATCTCGGCGACCTTGGCGGCGACGCTGTCGACGTCCAGATTGGCGGCGCCGGTGACGCCCTTGAGCGACACGTAGTAGAGGTAGCCGCTGGCGAGCTTCGCGGCGGCGTCGATGCGTGCGGCCGGGCTGGTCGGCGCGATCAGGAAGATGCAGTCGAGGCCGGCCGCGGCCAAGGTCGGCGAGAATTCCGGCGCCTCCTCGACCGCAAGGTCCACCACCAGTACGCCGTCGACACCGGCCGCGTGCGCGGCCTTGGCGAAGGCTTCCAGTCCCATCGCCTCGATCGGGTTGAGATAGCCCATCAGCACGACCGGAGTGCGCGCATCCTGCTTGCGAAACTCCGCGACCATCCCGATGCACTGTCGCAGCGAGGTGTGATGCACCAGGGCGCGCTCGCAGGCGAGCTGGATCACCGGGCCGTCGGCCATCGGGTCGGAGAACGGCACGCCGAGTTCGAGCACGTCCGCGCCCGCCGCCACCAGCGCGTGCATCAGGTCCACGGTGTGCCGCGGGTGCGGATCGCCCGCCGTGATGTACGGGATCAGCGCCTTGCGGCCCTTGGACTTCAGTGATTCGAGGACGCCCGAGATTCTGCTCATGTGTTGCGTGTCCGCGCTCCTCGCGCGTGGGGCCGACAACCCTGCCCCGTACGTGGCTCAGACCTGATTGAGGACCTGGTAATGCAGCATCACCAACCCGGTGCCGTAGGTGCGCGAATCCAGCAGCTTCATGCGCAGGTCGCGCAGCAGGCCGCGGAACAGCGGGATGCCGCCGCCGAGCGCGAGCGGATGCACCGCGATCAGGCACTCGTCGATCAGGCCTTCCTGCGCGAACTGTCCACAGACCTCGGCGCCGCCGAACAGCCAGGCGTGCTTCACGCCGTCCTCGACCATGCGCAGGCGCAGGTCGGCGACGTCACCGGAAAACGGAAACACGTTCTCGCCGTCGGCGCGCATGCCGCGGCGCGACAACACGTAGTAGCGCTTCGCCGGGTCGAGGTGCTCGCCCATCTTGCGCGTCAGCTCGTACGAGTGACGGCCCATGATCACGGCGTCCACCGACGAGAAGAACGCGCCCATGCCGTAGTCCTGGTCGGTGAAACACCAGTCGAAGCCGCCATCCGGACGGGCGATGTAGCCGTCGAGGCTGACGGCGAGCTGGAGGGTGACTTTCATTTTCGATTCTTCGCTTCCGCTGGGATCGCGTGCGCCAAGCTGCCGCTCACGTCAGGCTGATGCCTTCGCGCTTGGCGATCGTGAAGATGTCCTTGTCGCCGCGACCCGAGAGATTCACGACGATGTGGCGATCCGCCGGCATGCCGGGGGCTACTTTCTTCGCGTAGGCCAGCGCGTGCGAGGACTCGAGGGCCGGGATGATGCCCTCGGCGTGCGCGAGTTCGTGGAACGCCGCCAGGGCCTCGTCGTCGGTGACCGCGGTGTATTCGACGCGACCGACGTCCTTGAGCCAGGAATGCTCGGGACCAACGCCCGGGTAGTCCAGGCCCGCCGACACGGAATGCGTGCCGATGATCTGACCGTCCTCGTCCGCCATCACGTAGGTGCGATTGCCGTGCAGCACACCCGGCTTGCCGGCGCTCAGCGGCGCCGCGTGCCGCCCGGTGTCGATACCGTCGCCGCCGGCCTCGACGCCCACCATGCGGACTTCGGGGAAGGGCAGCAGCGGGTGGAACAGCCCGATGGCGTTGGAACCGCCGCCGACGCAGGCGGTGAGCAGGTCCGGCAGCCGGCCCATCTGCTCCTTCGACTGGCGGATGACCTCGCGGCCGACGACGCTGTTGAAGTCGCGCACGAGCATCGGGTACGGATGCGGGCCGGCCACGG
>CAZXXM010000015.1:2926-17104 GCA_964644715.1 uncultured Salinisphaerales bacterium | reverse complement strand
ACGAGGACATGGCCAAGGTCGAAGTCCTCAAGAAGGAAAAGGAAAAGAAGGAAGGTGAGGGCTTCTGGAGCAAGTTGTTCTAGCCTTCGCTTCTTCCCGGCATCACGCGGCGCCCCCGGCGCCGTAACACGTAAGTCCTCCCCTCACCCGCTTGTGCGGGTCCCGCTCGCGCCGTTCCCGGCGCGAGGTCAAGGGGTAGATCGCGAGCACCGGCGACAGCACCGTCGGTGCCGTCCACGTTATCGGCGAGCCGCCGGTCACCGACCGATCGGGGCCGGCATCGGCCGTCGGCGCCAGGTTCGCGCTGCCCGCAGGCGGCGGCCCCCGCCGCTTCCACCGCAGGCCGCGAGGCCGGCCGCGGTGAAGCATGCGAGCAGGGCCTTCCCGGCGCGGGACGCGAACGGCCGCTGCGATGTGCCTGCGCTCATGACTCGCCTTCTCCAGCGTCTGCCACCCGTTGGCGGATGGCGAATCCTGGCCGCGGGCGTCCGCGCGTCACCAGGCATCCGGCCAGCGGTGGCCTACTGCTGACGATCTGCCAGCGCGTCTGACACGCGACGCAGATCGGCGACGAAATCGGCATAGGCCTTTTCGCGCGCCTTGATATCCGGCAGCCGCAGCAGGTAGGACGGGTGAACCGTCGCGATCACGCGCGTGCCGCCGTCGAGTTCATGCCAGGTGCCGCGCTGTTGCAGCAGCTTGAACCGGCTGCCCAGCATCGCGGTCGCCGCCATGCTGCCGAGGCACACGACCAGATCGGGCTTCACGCGCGCGATCTCGGCATCGAGCCAGGGACGGCAAGCCTGCTGCTCGTCGACGTCGGCGCGCTTGTGCAGCCGGACCTTGCCGCGCGGTTCGAATTTGAAGTGCTTGACGGTGTTGGTCACGTACATCGAAGTGCGATCGAGACCGGCGGCCTCGAGCGCGTGATCGAGCAGCTTGCCAGCCGGCCCGACGAAGGGTTTGCCGGCGAGATCCTCCTGATCGCCCGGCTGCTCGCCGATCAGCATCACGCGCGCCTCGATCGGTCCTTCGCCGAACACCGTCTGCGTGGCCGGTTTCCACAGCGCGCAGCGGCGGCAGTCGTGCGCGAGCTGGCGCAGCTGCGACAGGCTGCCCGAGGGCGGTGCTTCGACCGGTCCGGAAACCGGACCGCGGATCTTGCGGTTGGGGGACGCCAGCTCCTGCTCGACCATCGCCGCATGCCGCGGCGCGGCTTCGCGCACCAGGCCCGGGATCAGCCGCGCCTCGGGCAGGTTCTTCCAGTACTTCTGCGGCATTTCCTGGGTCATCGCTTTCACCTTCAGCCGCGCGGGGTTGAAGATGCTCGCGTAATACGTGCGCCACAGATCCTCCAGCGCATCGTCCTGCGGCGCGTCGCGGCGCAGCGCCCCTGGGCCGAAGCTCGTTTCGTGACCGTCCCAGTGCGCGCTGCGGTAGGGCGTCAGGATCGACCAGCGCATGCCGGTGAAGCGGCGCACGAAGAACGGCGCGAGCGCCTCGACGACGTAGTGCTCGGGTTCGAACCAGGCGATGAACACGGGCTCGCCATCCTCGGCCGTGATCTGGCGGAAGCGCACGAAGGCCTTCATCTTGTGCGCATCGCGATGGACCGATTTCTCGCAGGCGCGGGCCCGCACGATGTCGGGGTCGGTCACCAGTTCGAGCAGTCGAGGCTCGTCGTGCGTGAGCCGCCACAGGATGCGATAGGCCAGCGCCGGGCTCCCGGGATCCGAGTGCGCCAGCAGCGAGGCTGCCAGCGTCGGGAATTCGCGCGGCACGCGCAAGCCGGCATGCCTCGTGGTCTCGGGCGCAGGATCCTGGGGCGACGCATCGCCCAGCAAGTCGTCCTGAGGTCCGGTCGTCCAGATCACCTGATCCGGTGGCACCTCGGCGCGCAGCAGCTGGCGTGCCGACTCGCGCCAGGCGTCGTATCCGGCGCCGGGAGCGTGGCCGGCCCGCCTCATGGGCCGAACAGGTCGCCCTGGCTCGTCGTGACCTGCGCGCGCCGCAGCATCGCGGTCTCCGCGTCCGCGCGCGGGCGATGGTCGGCGGTCACGATGAACGCGGCCACGCGCTTCATCGGCACGCGAAGTTGCACGAGGTCGTCGTAGCGCAGCGTCTTGTGCTGGCGCAATTCGAGCAGCCGCTCGACGTTGCGCACGCCCAGTCCCGGCACGCGCAACAGCATCTCGCGATCGGCGCGATTGACGTCGACCGGGAACTGGTCGCGATGGCGCAGGGCCCACGCGGTCTTCGGGTCCAGGTCGGCCGGCAGGTCGGGTGCGTCCAACGGCACGATGTCGTCGACGGTGAAGCCGTAGAAGCGCAGCAACCAGTCGGCCTGGTAGAGGCGGTGCTCGCGCATCAGCGGCGGTGCGGTGGGTGGCAGCACGCGCGACGCATCCGGGATCGGGCTGAACGCCGAGTAGTAGACGCGGCGCAGCCGGTAGTTGCGGTACAGGTGGTCCCTGGTCTCGAGCACGTCGCGATCGCGGGCCGCGTCGGCGCCGACGATCATCTGCGTGCTCTGTCCCGCGGGAGCGAAGCGCGGCGCCCGCTTTTCTTCGATCGTTTCGTCGATGCGCAGGCGCAGCGAGCCCATCGCGGCACGAATGTCGCGCAGGTTCTTCTCCGGGGCCAGCGCGGCAAGGCCGGTCTCGGTGGGCATTTCGACGTTGATCGACAGCCGATCGGCCCAGCGGCCGGCCTCGGCGATCAGCTCTGGCGCCGCGTCCGGGATGGTCTTCAGGTGGATGTAGCCGCCGAAGCGATTCTCGACACGCAGCTTCTTCGCCACCAATGCGAGCTGCTCCATCGTGTAGTCCGGCGAGCGGATGATCCCGGAGCTGAGGAACAGGCCTTCGATGTAATTACGCTTGTAGAAATCCAGGGTCAGCCGCACGACCTCGTCAACGCTGAAGCGCGCCCGCGCGACGTTGCTGCTGCGCCGGTTGATGCAATACGCACAGTCGTACACGCAGAAGTTGGTCAGCAGGATCTTCAGCAGCGAGATGCAGCGTCCGTCGGGTGCATAGGCGTGGCAGATGCCCATGCCCTCGGTGGACCCGATGCCGCCGGATTTCAGCGAATCGCGCTGGGTGCTGCCGCTGGAGGCGCAGGACGCGTCGTACTTGGCGGCGTCCGCGAGCACCGCCAGCTTCTGAACGAGTTCCATGTCAGGAACATGGAGACGCGGATGCCGCTTTGCAACGCGGCGACACCGTTCCGCGGACTGAAGTGTTCGACGGGCGCATCACCCTCGCGCGAAGCGATTGGTGGCTTCGATCAGCTGCGCCAGCGTGCCGTACTCGCTGGCCGCGTGGCCGGCGTCGGCGACGACGCGGAAGTCGGCCTCGGGCCAGGCGCGGTGCAGGTCCCAGGCGGAGCGCATCGGGCACACCACGTCGTAGCGGCCCTGAACGATCACCGCCGGAATGTGGCGGATACGGTGCACGTTCTCGATCAGCCAGTTGTCGGTCTCGAAGAAGCCGTTGTTGACGAAATAGTGGCACTCGATGCGCGCGAAGGCCTCGGCGAAACGACTTTCGCCGAAACGCATGACCATGTCGCTGCTCGGCAGCAGCTTGCTGGTCGAGCCTTCCCAGACGCTCCAGGCACGCGCCGCTTCGCTGCGGATGCGGGCGTCCGGGCTCGTCAGCCGGCGGTGGTAGGCCGACACCATGTCGCTGCGCTCTTCCTCGGGAATCGGCGCCAGGAAATGTTCCCAGGCGTCCGGGTACATCCAGCTCGCGCCCTCCTGGTAGAACCAGGCGATCTCGGCTCGGCGCAGCAGGAAGATGCCGCGCAGCACCATGGCGCTGACCGCTTCGGGATGCTTTTCCGCGTAGGCCAGCGCCAGCGTCGAGCCCCAGGAGCCGCCGAACACCAGCCAATTGTCGATGCCCAGGTGGCGGCGAATGCGTTCGATGTCCGCCACCAGCTCCCAGGTGCCGTTCTCCCGCAGTTCGGCGTGCGGCGTGGAGCGGCCGCATCCGCGCTGGTCGAACAGCACGAGGCGGTACTTGGCCGGATCGAAGAACTCGCGGTGCCAGGGCTCCGAACCGCCGCCGGGGCCGCCGTGCAGGAAGACGGCCGGCGTTCCATGCGGATTGCCGCACTCTTCGACGTGGAGTTCGTGCAGGTCGCTGACGCGAAGCCGGTGCGTGCGGTAAGGCTCGGGGGCAATGAAGCTCATGGACGGAATCATGGGCCCTGCAGGCTGGAGACGAAACCGTAGAGCAGCACTGCGAAGCCGCCGATCTCGGCGGCCGCCAGCATCCACATGAAGCCGTGGATCGCGATGCCCGGCAAGGTCAGCGAGCCGAGCCGGTGCGGCGAGCGCATCTGGTTGTCGGTGTCCCGCAGGATGCCGTGCACGATGTACATCGCGATCGCCGAGCCGAAGAACAGCAGCGGCAGGCCGGCGGCCCACAGCGTGCCCGCCGGGGACAGCGGCGAATAGGGGACAAATTCGCGCAGCAGCATCGCCGAGAACGCATACATCAGGCTGGTGCGATGCGCGATGTCCACGTACACCGGCGCGACTGCCTCGGGCGACCGTGAAATGCACGCGTACTTCCACAGCCCGGTGAGCAGGCCGGACGAAAAAAAGATGCCGGCGGCCAGCAAGCAGAGTTGTTCGGCGTTCACGCGGAAGGCTTCCTGAAGAGGTCGGCGATGGTAGGCGCAAGCGCGAATTTTTTCGCGCTGCGCGGGTCGTCGGCGCAAGGACGCCGGACGTCGGTACCGCGTTCGCGGGAGCCCGAAATTCGCGGAAGATTTTCGTTGATGATGTCGAGTGACCGCGTTAGCATCGCGTGCAGTTCCGGAACGTGTTCCGCAATGCCCGCGAGGCACTTTTCCTGGGAAATTCTGCGGTATTGGCGGCGAGGTGGATGATGGCGGCGACCCAGTGGCTGTCCCGGTTGTGCCTGGCGGCAACCTGCCTGGGAGGGATGACCGTCGAAGCCGGCGAGACCTCGACCCCTCTGCCGCTCGATGCCGGCATCCAGGCTGCGCAGACCGGGGCCGCCGTGCCGGTCGATCCGCTCCTGCTCCCCCCGGTGCGCAGGCCCGACCTCGGGAAAGGCGACACGGACGAAGTGCTGTTCCCGCGCTATCCGATCTTGGCGCCCAACGTGGCGTTCTGGACCAAGGTGTTTTCCGAGTACTCGGAGAACCAGAGCGCCATCCACGACATGTACAACCTCGACATGGTGTTCGAGGTTCTCGATTTCACCAGCGAAGCGGCGTACATGGACAAGGAGTCCCTGCGCCGGCTGAAGAACGCTGAGGAAGCCGCAGCGCTGACCCGTACGCGCAAGCTGCTCGAAGAAGTCCACGAGGCGCGCTACCAGCCGGAAACGCTGAACGTCGAGCAGCGCCGCATCTACGACCTGTTTTCCAAGAACACCGACGACGCCCGCTTCGCGAACGCCGCGAAAGCCCTGCGCTCGCAGCGGGGCCTGCGTGAGCGCACGCAGCTGGCGCTGGAGACCTCGGGCAAATACTTGCCGGCGATGGAGGGCGTGTTCCAGTCCTACTCGCTGCCGCTGCAGCTCACGCGTCTGCCGCTGGTGGAATCGAGCTTCAACGTCGATGCCTATTCGAAGGTCGGCGCGGCCGGCCTGTGGCAGTTCATCCCGTCCTCGGCGCGCATCTACATGCGCCTGAACGACGTGGTCGACGACCGTCGCGATCCGTGGACCAGCACCGACGGCGCCGCGCGCCACCTGCGGGACGATTACGCCGCGCTCGGCGCCTGGCCGTTGGCGCTCACCGCCTACAACCATGGACGTGGTGGCGTCGCGCGCGGTTTGTCGCAGACCGGCGGCACCGAGCTTCCGGACCTGATCCGCGGCTACAACGCCAAGAGCTTCGGGTTCGCGTCCCGCAACTTCTACGCGGAGTTCCTGGCCGCCTCCGATGTCGAGCGCAACTGGCGCAAGCACTTCGGCGAGATCCAGCGCAAGACGCCGCTCGAATTCGACGTCGTCGAGACCCAGCACTACGTCCCGTACGAGACGCTGCGCCGGCTCTGCAACGCCGACGACGAAGTGTTCCGCAAGCTCAACCCCGCTTATAGGCCCGAGGTCATTGCCGGCAAGCTGTACGTCCCGCCGGGTCACCTGATCCGGGTGCCTGCCGGAGCGGCGCGGAGCTTCACGGTGGGATATGCCCAACTGGGCGATCACGAGCGCTTCGATCAGCAGCGCGTCAACCATCTGCTGCACAAGGTGAAGCGTGGCGACACGCTGTCGAAGCTCGCGTCGCACTACGGCGTCACGCAGGCATCGATCCGCTCGAACAACCGCATCGGCAAGAAGGGCATTCGCGCCGGGCAGATCCTCAAGATCGTGCCGCGCAGCGAGCCGCGCCCTGGCCCGGTCACGGTCGCCGTTGGCGAATCCAAGCCCGGACTGACGCGCGCCGAGAAGAAGGCATCCGATGCGGCGGCGAAGGCAGCCCCCAAGACGGCGAAGCCCGGATACCGGACGCACAAGGTCCGTTACGGACAGACGCTGAGCTCGATCGCGAACACCTACAAGGTGTCCCTGCGTGATCTGCGCCAGGCCAACGACATGGGCAGTTCCAGCGACATTCGCGTCGGCGACAAGCTGCGCGTGCCGGCCAGCCGCTAGCGCTGATTGCCGGCGGCGGGATCGAGGGCGCCGCTACCGGCCGATCAGGCCGAAGGCGCCGACGGCGATCAGGTAGAACGCCACGATGTAGTTCAGCAGCCTGGGCCGGACCAGGATCAGCACGCCCGCGATCAGCGAGATCACGGGTACGACTTGCAGGTTGAGATGCAGGGTCATCGGGGCGTCTGGAGTTTTTAGGGGCAGCGATCATAGGCCTGCTGGAACCCTCCCCCGTAGCCCGGACGAAGTCCGGGGCCGCGCGCTATTTTGAGAGGAAATCCCAGACTTCGTCCTGGCGACGGGGACCCGGAGCGAGGCCTCAGGCCGGCGACAGATTGACGAAGTAGTCGAACGCGAAGACGCCGATCATCACCAGCGCGATCACCAGCTTCGCGATGATGCCGAGCATCAGCCCGATCCACGCCCCTACGCCGGACACCGCGGCCTGGCCCATGCTGCGCCGTGCCTTGAGCTCGCCCAGCACAGCGCCGATGAAAGGGCCGAGCACCAGGCCGGGGAGTCCGAAGAACATGCCGACGAACGCGCCCACCAGTGAGCCTGCGATCGCCTCGGGGCTGGCGCCGAACTTCTTCGCACCCAGGCTCCCGGCAATGAAATCCAGCGCCAGGCCGATGATCAGCAGGATCGCCAGCACGCCGAGGGTGAACATGCCGACGCGTTCGTACTGCGTGGCATGGGCCAGCGACCAAAGCCCGCCAAACACGAACGGCAGGCCGGGCAAGGCGGGCAGCACCGCGCCTGCGAGGCCGACGGCCACGAGCGCGAAGCCGAGCAGCGTGAAGATCAGGTCGGTGTTTTCCATCGGGGCGGGATCGTCCATGAAGCCGACCCGACGGCCGCTGAACCGGGCCGGTCGTGAGGCCGCCGATGCGGGTCGACCGTTGCGATCGTGTCCGGTCCCGACCGCCCGCGCACCTGCGTGATCCCGCCGTCACATTGTCCGCGAGGGCCGAGAGTAGGGCGTTTCGGCCATGCGGAGTGAATTCGGCCATGGCATACACTGCAGGGATGCTGGCCTATCGTTCCATCCGCAACCCCCTCACGTCCCGGCTGCGCGAACTCGAGCATGCACAGGGATATGCCCAGTGGCGTGAGATCGCGCTCGATGTCGACCGGCTCGAAGGCGCCGAAGCCTGGAAGCAAGACGAGGCCAGCGACGACTACGATCACCTGCTGATCCGCGAACGCCTGGCCGAGATGCGGCGCCTGCGAACCGCCGGCGAGGTGCTGCGACTGGTGCACGCTTTGAACGAGGGGCTGCACGGCAATCTGGGCAACGTTACCGCGCCGTCGCTGTACGGCTTTGCCCGCGTGGGAACCAAGCGGCTGATCGAGGAGTACATCTCTGAGGTGGTGCGCTGCCTGGATTACATCTGCGCCGGCGATTTCCCCGATTTCTCCGAGGACGACAAGATCGTCTTCTTCAAGCGCACCGGCACCAGCTTCGGTCGTAGCGCGCTGCTGCTGTCGGGCGGCGCGACCCTGGGCATGTTCCACCTGGGCGTCATCAAGGCTTTGTTCGAGCAGAAGCTGCTGCCGCGCGTGATCAGCGGATCGAGTGCCGGCGCCATCATCGGCAGCATGGTGGGCACGCGCACCGACGAGCAGATGCCGCAGCTGTTCGACAGCGAATCGCTCAATCTCGGCGCCTTCCAGCGGGTCAGCCTGCGCAACGCGCTGAAGGCGGGCGGCATGATGAATCCCGCGCAGCTCGAGCAGTGCCTGGCGACGAACGTCGGCGAAGAGACCTTCGCCGAAGCCTTCGAACGCACGCGTCGCATCATCGGCGTCACGGTGTCGGCGGCCGAGGAACATCAGCAGGGACGTCTGCTGAATTACCTGACCGCGCCGAACGTTCTGATGGGCCGGGCGGTACTGGCGTCCTGCGCGGTCCCCGGCGTGTTCCCGCCGGTGCAGCTGACGGCCCGCGACTTCGAAGGCCAGGTGGTGCCGTATCTGCCGTCGAAGCGCTGGATCGACGGCACCGTCTACAGCGATCTGCCGATGCTGCGGCTCGCACGCCTGCACAACGTCAATCACTACATCGTCAGCCAGACCAATCCGCACGTGGTGCCGTTCATGGTCAACGACCACGCGCGGCGCAGCGGTCTGCTGCCCCTGGCGCGGCAGGTGGTACTGAGTGCCGGACGAGGCACGGTGCGCCTGGCGCGCACGCATCTGCAGGAGTCGCCGGTGCGGCGCGTGGCGGATCAGCTCAACGCCGTGATCGCGCAGCGGTACTCGGGCGACATCAACATCCTGCCGCGGCACACGCCGCGTCAGCTGCTGCGCATGTTCAGCAATCTCGACGCACGTGAGCTGGCGAGATTCATCCAGGAAGGCGAGCGGGCGACCTGGCCCAGGCTCGACCGCATTCGCAACCAGACCGCGATCTCGCGCGCCTTCGAAGACTGCACGCTGATCCTGAAGGAGCGACACCTGAAGCGGAATTCGGCTCGTCCGCGTTCGCGGCTGCGCGTGCTCGGCTGATCAGGGCTCCATAGACCGGGCTTCCGCCGGATCGGGCCGCTGGTCGCGTTGCTCCTGCCGGCGCGCGCTGCGGCTGGAAAAGTGGTCGCAGGTTTGCAGTTCCAATCTGGCCTCGGCCCTTTGGAGCGGCAGTCCGGACGCCGCATCGACGCGATCGGTCCGAATGCAGGTTCTGCTTGTGCCGGAGGGAGCGCGCAAGCCGAATCCCTTCGATTCGAATCCCGTCCTGTGGCGGCTTACTGGTCCGCGAAAGCGGCCTGCTTCCCACAGGAATCGGCCTCATGATCCTTGAAACGTCGTTGTCCCAGCCGCACCACCATCAACACGATCCTGTTCCGGCTTCGCAGCTCGAACCGCTGGTTCCGGCGACCGCGCGCGGAGAAGCGACGCGCCGCAAGCTGCTGATGGCCGCCGAGGAAGAGTTCGGCAGCAAGGGATTTCACGCCGCTTCGGTCAGTTCGATCACCACGCGCGCCAACGTCGGGCAAGGGACGTTCTATCTCTATTTCCGCTCGAAGGACGAAGTGTTCGTCACGCTCGTCCGCGAGATCGGACGCAATCTGCGCCGCGCGATTCGCGAGGCCGCGGCGGGTGCGCCGAACCGGATGGCCGCCGAGCGCGCGGGTATCGACGCCTTCTTCGAGTTTTCATGCACGCACCGCGGACTCCTGCGCATCGTGCAGGAGTCGCAGTTCATCGATGAATCGGTGTTTCGCGACTACTACGAGCGTCTCGCCAAGAGCTACGCGGATGATCTCGATCTCGCCGCGCGCAAGGGCGAGATCGCGCCGGGAAATGCCGAGGTGCGCGCCTGGGCCTTGATCGGCGCCGGGCATTTTCTCGGCATGCGCTGGTGCCTGTGGACCGGCAAGGTGCCGCCGCCGGCGGACGTCGACGCGATGATGGACATGGTCGGGCGCGGCATCGCGCCGCGCTGAAGCTTTTCGTAGCCCGGACGCAGTCCGGGTGAGCACTTGGTGGACGAGCCGACGCTCCCGGACTTCGTCCGGGGCTACGGTGCGGGAGTGATGCGCGCGGTTAGCGCAGCAACTCGTACGGCCCGCCCTGGACCAGCGCGCGTTGATAGGCCGGACGCGCATGGATCTTCTTCAGGAACGCGCTCAGCCGGGGACGTGAAGCATCGAGCCCACCGCGGCTGGCAGCGGCTTCCAGCGGAAAACTCATCTGCACGTCGGCCGCGCTGAACTCGGCTCCGGCAAACCACTCGGACTTGCCAAGCTCGGCTTCCGCGTAGTCCAGATGCAGCTTGGTCTGGGGACCGAGGAAGCGTGCTTTCACGTTGGCGACGATCCCCTTGACCAGGGGACGGATCAGCGCCGGCGACATCGGCACGAGACGGCCGAAGATCAGCGTCATCACCATCAGCGGCATCACCGAACCCTCGGCGTAATGCAGCCAGTACCGGTAGCGCAGGCGCTCCGGGGTGCCCGCCGGCGGCACCAGGCTGCCGCCGCCGTAGGTTTCGACGAGGTATTCGATGATGTTGCCGGACTCGGCCACCACCGCATTGCCGTCGGTGATGACCGGCGACTTGCCGAGCGGGTGCACGGCCCGCAGTTCCGGCGGCGCGAGCATCGTCTTCCGATCGCGCTCGTAGCGCTTGACCTGGTAGGGCACGCCCAGTTCCTCGAGCAGCCACAGCACCCGTTGCGAGCGGGAATTTTCCAGATGATGGACGACGATCATCGGTCGATCCGTGTTGCTCGATCGGGGCGGATCAATTGTTCCGGCGCGCCATGAACGCGATGCGCTCGAACAGGTGCACGTCCTGCTCGTTCTTCAACAGCGCGCCGTAGAGCGGAGGCAGCGTCTTCTTGGTGCTCGCGTCACGCAGCACGGCGGGGTCGATGTCCTCGGCCAGCAGCAGCTTGAGCCAGTCGAGCAACTCGGAGGTGCTGGGCTTCTTCTTCAGGCCCGGCAGCTCGCGCAGGCCGAAGAACACTTCCATCGCTTCCTTGACCAGGTTCTTCTTCAGGTCGGGGAAGTGGACGTCCACGATCTTCTGCATCGTGTCCTTGTCCGGGAAGCGGATGTAGTGGAAGAAGCAGCGGCGCAGGAATGCGTCCGGCAGCTCCTTCTCGTTGTTCGACGTGATGATGATGACCGGGCGGTTCTGCGCGGTGATCGTCTGGCGCGTCTCGTAGACGTAGAACGCCATCTGGTCGAGTTCGCGCAGCAGGTCGTTCGGGAATTCGATGTCGGCCTTGTCGATCTCGTCGATCAGCAGCAGCGGGCGCTTGCCGGACTCGAACGCCTCCCACAGCTTGCCGCGCACGATGTAGTTCGCGATGTCCTTGACCTTCTCGTCGCCGAGCTGCGAATCGCGCAGGCGCGACACCGCGTCGTACTCGTACAGGCCCTGCTGGGCCTTGGTCGTGGATTTGATGTGCCACTCGAAGTACGGCATGTCGAGCTGGGCGGCCACTTCCTGCGCGAGGCGCGTCTTGCCGGTGCCCGGTTCGCCCTTGACCAGCAGTGGGCGGGCGAGGGTGACGGCGGCATTGACCGCCATCTTGAGGTCGTCGGTGGCGACGTAGTTATCGGTACCTTCGAAGCGCACGGCATTTCTCGGCTGCAGGGGAAGACTCGCAGTCTAAAGGACGAGCGCCGGTGGAGGCTTGAAGCAGGTCTTGGAAAGCTTGAATACCGGGTGCGGCGACGCAGCCACGACCCCGCCCCCTAGGGAAGCTCTGATCTGAGACCGAAATGGTCGTCGGTCGCGAGTTGAAGGTGATTGAAAAGGGTCATTTGTGGCTCGATCAGGGCTCTGTGGCCCGGTTCCCCCGAGCAGCAGAGGCAATTCGGCTACGCGAGTTGCCCGCGCAAGAGGTAGAGATTGGCAAGTGCAAACATCGTGAAGGCGCGCGCCAGGTTCTTCGCCAAGCCGCGGTAGCGGACCTTGCTGAAGCCCCAGAGCTGCTTGACCACACGGAAGGCGTGCTCACCGCGCGCACGAGTCCTCGAGCGGGCGCGGTTGATGAGCTTCCATCGCTCATTGAGCGGATGGGTGGTCGTGCCTCGGCGGTTCACCCGGTAGCGAACACCCTGCTTCTCCAAGCGCTCTCGGTCCGCCTGCTTCCAATACGCCTGGTCGCCGTAGACCACTTTCTCTTCGCCGTGCAGCAGTTCCGGCATCTGCGTGATGTCCGCTACCGCGGCGTGCGTCGCCGTGAGCGTGTGCACGGTGCCGCGCGTGTCGGTGCCCACGTGCAGCTTCATCCCAAAGTGCCAGTCCTTGCCCTTACGCGCCTGCTTCATCTCCGGATCGCGCGCCTTGCCCTGATTCTTTGTGGACGGCGGCGCGGCGATCAGCGTGGCATCCACGATCGTCCCGGCCTTCAACAGCAGCCGGCGCTCCTCGAGAAGGCCGCGCACCGCATCGAAGATCGCGCTGGTGAGCTGGTTTCGCTCCAGCAGGTGCCGAAACTTGCAGATGGTGGTCTCGTCCGGGATGGCGTCATCGGACAGGTCCAGGCCCGCAAACCGGCGCATCGACTCGCTGTCGTAGAGTCCATCCTCGGCCTGCGGGTCCGACAGATTGAACCACTGCTGCATGAAGTAGATCCGCAACATCACCGCCAAGGGCTTGGGCATCCGTCCGCCCTTGTCGCCCGTGTAGTAGTGCGGCTCGATCAGCCCCAGGAGACCATCCCATGGGATCACCTGGTCCATCTCGCCCAGAAACCGCTCCCGGCGCGTCACCCGCTTCTTGCCGTCCCACGCCAGCGATGCAAACGTCGCCTGCTTCATGCCGTCCCCGCGCGTCATGACCGTCGCTGGCTAGAGTACAGATCCAAATCAGAGTTTCCCTAGCAAGTGCCGTTCTCCCTCTCCCCGTCGATGAAGCCGACGGGGAGAGGGAGAACCGAGAGGCTTACGCCGCGAGCAGCTCTTCCTCACGCTCACGCACGACCGGGCTGCTCTTCTTCGAAACCAGCGCCGGCTTCTTCGACGACGGCTTGTCGGACGAAGGCTTGCTCGGCAGCGCATGGCGCAGGATGCGTCCCGCCACCTCGCCGAGCTGCTTGAGGAACGGCTTGCTGTTGTAGTGCTGGCCGTAACGCTTGCAGATCTCGCGCACTTCCACCGACATCTCGGCGTAGCGGCGGCCCGGCACGTCCGGGAACAGGTGGTGCTCGATCTGGTGCGACAGGTTGCCGCTCATGATGTGCATGAGCTTGCCGCCTTCCAGGTTGCTCGAACCCTTGAGCTGGCGCAGATACCAGTGGCCGCGCGACTCGTTCTCGAGCGACTCGATCGGGAACACCTCGGCGTCTTGCGTGAAATGGCCGCAGAAGATGATCGCCGACGACCAGAAGTTGCGGATCAGGTTGGCGCCCATGTTGCCGGCGAAGACGATCGGGAAGAAAGGGCCCGCGAGAGCCGGAAACAACAGGTAGTCCTTGGCGATCTGCTTGCGCATCTTCCTCAGGATCGGCTTGGACTCTTCCTTTACCTGGGCGAACGTCTTTTCGCCGCTGAGCAGCTTTTCGAGCTGCAGGCTCTGCAGCGCGAGCAGATGCTGGAACAAGGTCATCAGCACCAGCGCCATGATCGGGTTGGCCAGGAAGCGCGGTTCCCATTTCTGCTCCGGGAACAGGCGCAGCACGCCGTAGCCGATGTCGTGGTCCTTGCCCATCACGTTGGTGTACGTGTGGTGCTCGTAGTTGTGCGTCTGGCGCCAGTGGTCGGCGGTGCAGGCGGTGTCCCACTCGTAGGTCTGGCCGTTGAGTTCGGGATCATTCATCCAGTCGTACTGGGCGTGCATCACGTTGTGGCCCAGTTCCATGTTCTCGATGATCTTCGAGACGCCCAGCGTGATGGTTCCGAGGATCCACGCCGGCGGGAAGATGCCGGCCATCAGCAGCGCGCGGCCGGTGACTTCGGTGTAGCGCACGGTGCGCACGATGTTGCGGATGTACTTGGCGTCTTCGGCGCCCAGCTTGGCGACGGTGCGCGCGCGCAGCGCGTCGAGCTCGGCACCGAAGGCGTCGATCTCGGC
>CAZXXM010000015.1:1734-2826 GCA_964644715.1 uncultured Salinisphaerales bacterium | reverse complement strand
GTGAGGTCGGACTGCGCGCTGCTGACGCAGATGCGCAGGTTGGCTTCCGGTTCGGCGTTCTCGCCGCCGTTCTTGAGGTTGCGGCTGATGCCTTCGCGCTTGCCGCAGGCGCAGGTGTTGCAGATGCCCATGCGGCAGCCCGACGGCGGCTTGATGCCCTGCGCTTCGAGCGCGGCGAGCAGCGGCTCGCCCGAACGCACGGTGACCACGCGGTTGCTCTTGGCGAGCATCAGCGTGACGGTCTGGCTGGACGCAGCCGGCGTGAACGTCGGCGGCGTGAAGGCTTCCGACTGGAAGCTGCGCGCGATCGGCGCGACGAGCGTCTCGACCTGCTCGACGAAGCCGGCCGGGCCGCAGGCGTACACGCTCTGCGACGACAGCGAGGCAACGGCGCGGGCTAGCAGTTCGGTGCTCGGGCGACCGCGCAGTTCGTCGATGCCGATGGCGGCGTCGCCGGTCAGCGCAACCAGGAAACGGAACTTCGGCTCCTTGGCAGCCAGGGCCTTGAGCTCGGACAGGAAGCAGAGATCGGCGCGACGGCGCGCCCAGTAGATCAGCGTGGTCTCGACCGGCATGCCGCGCTGGGCCAGTTCGCGCGTCAGGCTCATCAGCGGCGTGATACCGCTGCCGGCCGCCAGGAACAGCAGCGGCGAAGACAGCGTCTCCGGTAGCGTCATCTCGCCAAAGGCCGCACCGAGTTCGACGACGTCGCCGGCCTGCAGATTCGAGAACAGATGTGCACTGACCTGGCCGCCTTCGATCTTCTGGACCGTCAGGCTCAGGCTGCCTTCGGGGTTCGGGACGCCGGTGAGGCTGTAGCTCCGCGTGACGCGACGGCCATCGATCTCGACCGTGAGATTCACGTGCTGGCCCGCCTTGAAGCCCGCGAAGTGGCGATTCGGCTGCAGTTCCAAGGTGACCGCGCGGCTGGATTCAGCGCGCTTGGCCGTGACGCGGGCCAGCACGCGGTCGCGGCTGGCGGTGCTGCCGACTTCGCGCGCCCAGAAGTTGAACACCGCCGGTTCGACCAGCGGGCCGAAGGCGCGGCGGAGAAATTGGACGGGGCGGGGCGAGGACATCGGTGACTCCGTT
>CAZXXM010000015.1:0-1634 GCA_964644715.1 uncultured Salinisphaerales bacterium | reverse complement strand
GGCCTGGCGCTGGTCGACGACACCTGCCAGCAGCTGCGCAAGCTGATCCGTGCGGCGCGCTCCACGCAGGCGCCCGGCGACAACATGCTGGCGGCCTCGACGAGCACCTTCCTGCACTACGTCAATGCCAACCGGTCCGCGTTCCACTTCCTGCTGCGCGAGCGCTACGGCGGTTCCGCGCCGCTGCGCGAGGCGATCACGCGCGAGGTTCGCGGTTTCACGATCGACCTCGCCGCGGACTTCGCCAAGTTCCCGCACTTCAACCAGCTCCCGCGCGACGACGTCGAGATGATGGCGACCTTGCTGGTGAATACCGTGGTGTCGGCGCTGGGCGAATTGCTGGAGTTGCCAGCCGACCATCCCGATACGCAGGGTGCGATCGCGCGCACCCTCACCGACCAGCTGCGCGTAATCGTGCTCGGTGGCCTGGCGTGGAAGCCGGGCGTACGGGTGCCGACGACATAGACCCGCGTGCCGCGCGGTCGCCGTCGGCATACGCTGCGGCCCGGGTGTTCTCTGGAGATCTTCGCAATGACGCACCGATTCGCGGAGCTGGCGTTCACGCCGGCGGTGAAGGCTGCGCAGGAGCATTACGGGGTGCGCTACGAGAACGAGCGCATGACGTCCGACTTTGGTCCCAACGATGCGCTCGGAGAGCGTGAGATCGCGTTCATCGCGCGGCGGGACAGCTTCTACCTGTCGACCGTCAGCGAAACGGGATGGCCCTACGTTCAGCACCGTGGAGGTCCGGCCGGCTTCCTGAAGATCGTCGACGCGCGCACGCTGGCATTCGCCGATTTTCGCGGCAACAAGCAGTACATCAGCCTGGGCAATCTCGCCGGCAACGATCGCGCGGCGCTCTTCCTGATGGACTATCCGAATCGTCTGCGACTGAAGATCCTCGGGCGCCTGCACATGCAGGACGTCGCCGACGCGGATACCGGGTTGGTCGAGCAGCTCCGGCCTTATCCGTATCGCGCCTCGATGGAGCGCATCGCGCGGATCACGATCGAAGCTTTCGACTGGAACTGCAGCCAGCACATCACGCCGCGGTACACCGAGGCGCAGGTACGCGAGGCGATGGCGCCGCTGCACGCGAGGATCGCGCAGCTGGAAGCAGCACTCGCTTCTCGTCCTAGGGCTTGATCGCAGCACGATCTTGTCTCGGTCTGCTGCGCCGCGGGCCGATGCACCGGGGGCGTGCCCGACTGCTTCGTCTCCGTGCACGCCGCGACAATGGCGCAGGGTGCGAGCATCCACGTGCGTGGATCGGCACTCACGGTTTTCCTCTTGGGAGTGGAGATGATCCAGTTGTCTGGCGGCCGGCCAGCGTTCCTCGATCCGCGTGCTGCGCCGTTCCTCGCGTTCGTCCTCGCCACGCTGGCCGCCGCGCCGGCACAGGCCAGCAACGGCCTGAACCTCGTGGGCTTCGGCTCCGAGTCCCTGGGCATGGGCAGTGCGGACATCGCGGTCGCGCGTGATTCCAACGCGGTGAACATCAACCCCGCCGGCATGACGCAGATGAGCGGCTCGCGTTTCGATTCCTACGTCGTGCCGTTCTACTCCACCAATTTCGAGCATCGCGACGCGTTCAACGGCAACCACGAACTCGACAATCCGTTCGGCATCTTCGG
>CAZXXM010000014.1:9818-17634 GCA_964644715.1 uncultured Salinisphaerales bacterium | reverse complement strand
TCACGGAAACCTCGGACTCGCCGAAGGGATCGCCGATGATGCCCAGGGTCTGGCCTTTGCGGACGTGGTCGCCCAGCGCGACGCCCGTCCGCAGGATTCCGCTCGCGGAAGCGCGTATCCAGCGGCTCGAATGGGCCAGCACCGGCTCGGCCATGCGCAGCGGCGAGAATTCCGGGCGCTCCAGCAGGCCCATTTCCCACATCACGTTGTGCACGCCCTGCGTGCCCATGCGGATGGCGGTCTCGTCGAAGCGCAGCGCCTCGCCGGACTCGTACAGGATCACCGGGATGTTCTTGCGCGTCGTGTACTCGCGCAGCGTCCCCGCCGTGGGCTGCGAATCCAGGAACAGTGGCGCACCGAAGGCCTTGGCCAGCCGCTGGTTGGTCTCGTTGCGCAGATCGGTGCGGATCTGCGGCAGGTTGGGCCGATGGACCGCGCCGGTATGAAGGTCGATGCCGAAATCGCAGCGGCCCACCACTTCCCGCAGGAACAGCCAGGCCAGGCGCGCGGCCAGCGAGCCGCTGGCGCTGCCCGGAAAGCTGCGATTGAGGTCGCGCCGGTCCGGCAGGTAGCGGGACTGGTGGATGAAGGCCAGCGTGTTGACGATCGGCACCGCCAGGATCGTTCCGCGCAGTTCCGACAGCTGCGACAGCCGCAGCACGCGTCGGATGATCTCCACGCCGATGATCTCGTCGCCGTGCAGGGCCGCGCTGAGAAACATCGTCGGACCGGGCTGCAACCCGCGTTGCACGATCACCGGCAACTGCACCGGCGCGCCGGTCGTCAGGCGCGCCACCGGCACGTTGACGAGGCGCCGCTCCCCCGGCGCCACGCTCGCATCCGCGATCCGGAAGGCATCCATCAGCCGCTTCCCTTGGTCTTCGTGTTGCCCGGGCGCGCGTTCTTCTCGATGTGCTCGATGATCCTCGACGCGATGTCCACGCCGCTGACGGTCTCGATGCCCTCGAGCCCCGGCGAGGAATTCACTTCCATGACCACCGGCCCGTGGTTGGATCGCAGGATGTCCACGCCGGCCACGCTCAGCCCCATGATCTTGGCCGCCCGCACGGCGGTGGAGCGTTCCTCGGGCGTGATCTTGATCTTGCTGGCCGCTCCGCCGCGATGCAGGTTGGAGCGGAATTCACCCTGCTTGGCCTGCCGCATCATCGCGGCCACCACGCGACCGCCGATGACGAAGCAGCGGATGTCGGCGCCCTTGGCCTCCTCGACGAATTCCTGCACGAGAAAATAGGCGTCGAGATCGCGAAAGGCCTCGATCACCGACTCGGCCGCCTTGTCGGTCTCGCACAGCACGATGCCGCGCCCCTGCGTGCCCTCGGTGAGCTTGACCACCACCGGGGCGCCGCCGACCAGGCCCACGAGGTCGGCCGTGTCGTCCGGCGCGTACGCGAAGCCGGTCACCGGCATCCCGATCCCCTTGCGCGCCAGCAACTGGTGGGCGCGCAGCTTGTCGCGCGAGCGCGTGATCGCCACCGATTCGTTGAGCGAGTAGACGCCCTGCATCTCGAACTGCCGCACGACGGCTGCGCCGTAGAAGGTCACGCTGGCGCCGATGCGCGGGATCACCGCATCGAAGCCTTCGAGCTTCTGGCCGCGGTAATGGATCTCCGGGTGGTGCGGGGCGATGTTCATGTAGCAGCGCAGCACGTCGATCACGCGGACGTCGTGACCCCGCTGCTGCGCCGCCTGCACCAGCCGCCGCGTGGAATACAGCCGACGGTTGCGCGACAGGATGGCGATCTTCATGAGCGCAGCGTCCGGATCTTGCGCGCGCGCGGCGACGTACCGACCAGATAACTCGCCGCGGGGTCGACGCGGAAGCGCCTGGCCATCGCGGTCCGGCCGAGCAGCATGCGGAACAGCAGGTTGTCGCGCGCCGTCAGCGTGATCTCGATCGGCCAGCGGTCCTCGCCCAGTGACACGTGGCTGACGATCACCGGGCGGAATTCCTGGTGCCCGCCCGAGTCCGTCACCCAGCGCTCGTCGACCACCTCGCTCTCGCACCAGACCTCGCGCTCGCCGCGCTGCAAGGGATGCACGCCGAAACGCACGCGATCGATCGAAAGGCGTTCGATCGCGAAGGCGTGGATCGCCGAGGTCCGCGCGCCGGTATCGACCTTGGCCTTGATGTGGGAGATGCCGAGGTCGGGCAAGGCCACCCACTCGCGCCAGCCCAGCGTGCGCAGGCGCAGGCTGCTGTCCGGGGAGAGCTTCATCGCGGCACCGCGGGCGCCGGGGAGGATGCCGGTGCGTTGTTTTCGACGAGTGCCTTCACTGCGAACCGCGACGGTCGCGGGATGTTCATTCGGGTCGACGGCCGAAAAGGGGAGGCATGGCGGGAATGCTAGCGAGCGCGGGGTTGTCCGACCACCGCAACCGGCATACCCGTCGAACCGGCCGCCGGCTGCGCCGGCGGATCCTCAGTCGACCGTGTCGATCTGCGGCAGGCAGTCCTTCAGCGCCTTGCCCTGACCGCTACGCCCGAGCAGCTCGTAGGTGTGCACCGCGGCACGGCCCTTGAACGCGATCGGCTCGCGCGCCTCGAATCGGTACTCGTCACCCAGAGCCTCCCGCATCGCGGCACTCACGTGGATGCGATCCGGCGCGCCCGCGGCCTGCAGCTGCGCCGCGAAGTTGATGGTGTCGCCCCACAGGTCGTAGCAGAACTTCTTGCGCCCGATGATTCCGGCGATCGCCGGCCCGGTGTGCAAGCCGATGCGCAGGTGCACCGGCAGGCCGCGATCGGACTTGAACCGGCCGGCGATCGCCTGGATGCGCAGGGCCAGTTCGGCGGCGCGGCACGCGTGATCCGGCTGCGCCGCGGGCACGCCGCAGGCCGCCATGTAGGAGTCGCCGAGCGTCTTGATCTTCTCGACGCCGAAGCGGTCGGCGGCTTCGTCGAACTCGTGGAACAGGTGATCGAGCAGCGCGATCATCTGCTCGGGCGGCAGATCCTGCGTGAGCCGGCCGAAACCGACGAAATCCGCGAACAGCACGCTCACCGCCGGGTGGTGCTCGACGCGCGTCGTGGGGTCGCGCTTGAGCCGCTCGGCGACCGGTGCCGGCAGCACGTTGCGCAGCAGCGCGTCGGCCCGGCGCCGCTCGTGGTCGATCTCGATGCTCTTGGCGAAGTCGGCCGCATAAGTCCGCATCGCCACCGCCTCGACCACGATCGCGCCGATGCCCACGCAGGTGACGTTGACCGCCACGTGATACATCGACACCGGATCGGCCGACGTGAATGGCAGGCCGATGAACACCAGCAGCACCGTCACCGGGTAGATCAGCAGCTTGCGCAGCATCGGCAGCGGGAACAGCACCGAGGTGCCGATCAGGAACAGCGCGTAGACCGAGGCGTCGGTGATCAATGTCTGGCACACGATCGTGAACCAGGCGCCGAGCACCGGGAACGCGATGGCGCTGCTCCATGCGAACACGCGGTCGCACTTGCGCTCGTCGGGAATCAGCACGCGCAGGATCAGCAGGGCGACCAGCAGGCCGGTCAGCGCCACCCGCCACCAGAAAATGCGCTCGTGCGCGGGCTGCAGCGCCCACTGGCCGGCGCTCCAGGTGCCGAAATCGATCAGCAGGAACAGCGGCACGTCGAGCACGAACACCGCCCACGCCGCACGCAGTCCGCGCTCCGCGCTGACCCGGTAGGCCTGCGTCGCGAACTCCTGCCGGTATTCCCTTCCTATCCGCTCGACACCGAAGATCTTCTCGAGTCCCCGGACGAAGCCCTCAATCACGTCTTCCCCATCCCGATACGCGCCGCGTCCGAAGGGTACGACAGAGCTGCCGGGGCCAACAGCTACCCGGCCCGCACCCTCCTACAGGCTGAGCCGCCGGATATCGCCGAGCAGCTTGCCCAGCGCCACGATGAAACGTGCCGCGTACGCGCCGTCGATCACGCGGTGGTCGTACGACAACGACAGCGGCAGCATCAGGCGCGGCTGGAAGGCCTTGCCGTCCCATACCGGCTTCATGACGCCGCGCGACACGCCGAGGATGCCGACTTCCGGCGCGTTGACGATCGGCGTGAAGTAATTGCCGCCGATGCCGCCGAGGCTGGAGATCGAGAAGCAGCCGCCCTTCATCTCGTCGGGCTTGAGCTTGCCGTCGCGCGCCTTCTTGGCCAGTTCCGCGGTCTCGGCCGCGAGCTGCGTCAGGCTCTTGTTCCAGACGTCGCGCACCACCGGCACCAGCAGACCGTTGGGCGTGTCGGCCGCGAAGCCGACATGGCAGTACTTCTTCATGATCAGGCTGGCGCCGTCCGGCGACAGCGAACAGCCCATCTCCGGATACTGACGGATCGCGACGCTCACGGCCTTCATCACGA
The DNA here is from genome assembly GCA_964644715.1 of uncultured Salinisphaerales bacterium. Lineage (GTDB taxonomy): Bacteria > Pseudomonadota > Gammaproteobacteria > Nevskiales > Nevskiaceae > Panacagrimonas. The sequence goes on along the minus strand of CAZXXM010000014.1, from coordinate 13,274 downwards.
ACGGCAGCAAGGTGAGCTTGACGCCCGCGTCCTCGCTGGCCGACTTGCGGAAGGCCTCGAGCTCGGTGATGTCGGCGTCGTCGTGCTGGGTGACGTGCGGAACGTTGAGCCAGGAGCGATGCAGAAAAGTGGCCGACAGCTTGCGGATGCGCGCCAGCGGCGTGGTCTCGATCTCGCCGTACAACGAAAAGTCCTGCGCCGGGACCGGCGGGATCCCGGCGCCGCCTGCGGGCGCCGCGGCGGCAGCCTGCGCGGGCGGTGCCGACATCTGCTGCTTGACGAAGCGCTGCACATCCTCGATCTGGATGCGGTTCTTCGGCCCGGAACCCGTGACCTTCGAGAGGTCCACGCCGAGTTCGCGCGCGAACTTGCGCGTGGCCGGTCCTGCATGGGCATTGTTGCCGGTCGGGGCCGCGGATTCCGCCTCGACGGCGGGCACCGCCGGGGTCTGCGCCTGCAGGTCCGCGGGCTTCGCCGCTTTCTCCGCTGCAGGCGGCGGACTCTGCGCCGGCGCTGCAGCCGGCGCGGGCGCTTCGCCCCTCGCGCCTTCGAGCGACAGCAGCGCATCGCCCTTCGAGACCTTGTCGCCGACCTTGACCTTCAAGCCGCGCACCGTGCCGGCACCAGGGGACGGAACTTCCATCGTCGACTTCTCGGACTCCAGCACCATCAGCGCCTGGTCCTTCTCGACGGCATCGCCCTCCTTCACCAGCAGCTCGATGATCGGGACGCCCTTGAAATCACCGATGTCGGGGACCGACACCGCCAGGCTTCCGCCAGCGGTTGCGCCCGCCGCCTTGGCGGGCGCGGCCGGCGTGAACAGGTCGCCCGGCGCAGGGCCCTTCTTTTCCGGCGCCGGCTTGGCATCCTTTTTCGGCGGCGGCGAGGCCGGGGCTTCCGCGGCCGCCTTCGGCGGCACCGGCTTCGACGGTTCAGACGCGCCCGCCAACTCGAGCCGGCAGATGCGATCGCCCTTCGACAGCTTGTCGCCGACCTTCACCTTCAGGCCGCGCACGACACCGCCTTCCGGCGACGGCACCTCCATCGTCGACTTGTCCGACTCGAGCACCAGCAGCGCCTGGTCCTTGGCCACCGTGTCGCCGTCCTGCACGAGCAGTTCGATGACCGGCACGCCCTGGAAGTCGCCGATGTCCGGCACCTGCACGTCGATGAGATTTGCCATGTCGTCCGAGGACCTCAAGCTCCGCGTGAGCGGTTGGAATGATTATTCACAGTGTGACGGCGTCGCGCAGCGCGCGCGTGTTTCCATCTGCCGTCTCGCTATACCGTCCATGGTGCCGCGCGATCGGGCCGGATACCGTAGAGCTTGATCGCCTGCGACACCCGCTCGGCCGGCACCAGCTTGAGGTCCGCAAGCGCACGCAGCGCCTTGACCGTGATCCAGCGGCGATCGACCTCGAAGAAGTCGCGCAGCGCAGGACGGTTGTCCGAGCGCCCGAAGCCGTCGGTGCCCAGCGTATGGAACGGCGCGGCGATGTAGGGACGCAGCTGCTCGGTGTAGGCACGCACGTAGTCGGTGCTGGCGATCACCGGCCCGGTCATGCCGCCGATGCATTCCTGCAGATAGCTCTTCTTCTGCGGCGCATCCGGATGCAGCAGGTTCCAGCGCTCGCACTCGCGTCCGTCGCGGGCGAGTTCGTTGACGCTCGGCACGCTCCAGACATCGCTGGTCACGCCCCAGTCCGCCTTCAGGATCTCGGAAGCCGCCAGCACCTCGCGGAAGATCGAACCCGAGCCCATCAGCTGCACGTGCGCCTTGGCCGGCTGTTCTTCCGACTTGAACAGGTACATGCCGCGCACGATGCCGCTCTCGCAGCCCGCCGGCATCGCCGGGTGCGTGTGGTTCTCGTTGTAGATCGTCAGGTAGTAGTAGTTGTCCTTGTGCTCCTGGACCATCTCCTTCATGCCGTGCTGGATGATCACGGCCAGCTCGTACGCGAAGGCCGGATCGTAGGCCTTGCAGTTGGGCACCAGCGAAGCCATGACGTGGCTGTGGCCGTCCTCGTGCTGCAGGCCCTCGCCGTTGATCGTCGTGCGCCCGGCGGTGGCGCCCATCAGGAATCCGCGCGCGCGCATGTCGCCGGCCGCCCAGCACAGGTCCATCACGCGCTGGAAGCCGAACATCGAATAGAACGTGTAGAACGGGATCAGCGCGGTGCCGTGGTTGGCGTAACTCGTTCCCGCCGCGATCCAGCTCGACATCGCGCCGGCCTCGGTGATGCCTTCTTCCAGGATCTGACCCTTGATGTCTTCCTTGTAGAACGCGAGCTGGTCGGCGTCCTCCGGCTTGTACTTCTGGCCGACCACCGAGTAGATGCCGAGCGAACGGAACATCGCCTCCATGCCGAACGTGCGCCCCTCGTCCGGGATGATCGGCACCACGCGCGGCCCGCAGACCTTGTCGCGCAGCAGGATCTGCAGGAACTGCACGAAGGCCATCGTCGTGCTGATCTCGCGCTCGCCGCTCGAATCCAGGATGCGCTGGAACGTACTCAGCGCCGGGACCTCCAGCGTCTCTTCGTTGACCACGCGCGCCGGCAGGTGCCCGCCGAGCGCCTCGCGCCGCTCCTTCAGGTACTGGATCTCCGGCGAATCCTCGGCCGGCTTGTAGAACGGCAACGACTCGAGCTGATCGTCCGCCACCGGGATGCGGAAGCGGTCGCGGAACTTCTTCAGCGCCTCCAGCCCCATCTTCTTCTGCTGGTGCGTGATGTTCTGGCCTTCGCCGGCCTCGCCCATGCCGTAACCCTTCACCGTCTTGGCGAGAATCACGGTGGGCGTGCCGGTGTGCTTGCTCGCCGCGGCGTACGCGGCGTAGACCTTGTGCGGATCGTGACCGCCGCGATTGAGCTGCGCGATCTCGTCGTCGCTCATCGTGGCGACCATCTTCGCGGTCTCGGGATCCTTGCCGAAGAAATGCTCGCGCGTGAACGCGCCGCCCTTGGCCTTGTAGCTCTGGTATTCGCCGTCGACGGTGTCGTTCATCAGCCGCGCGAGGTGGCCGTCCTTGTCGCGCGCGAGCAGACCGTCCCAGGCGCCGCCCCAGACCACCTTGAGGACGTTCCAGCCCGAGCCGCGGAACATGCCCTCGAGTTCCTGGATGATCTTGCCGTTGCCGCGCACCGGTCCGTCGAGCCGCTGCAGATTGCAGTTGACGACGAAGACGAGGTTGTCGAGCTTCTCGCGATCCGCGATGTCGATGGCGCCCAGCGACTCGGGCTCGTCCATTTCGCCGTCACCGCAGAAGCACCAGACCTTGCGGCCGGTCATGTCCTTGATGCCGCGGTGGTGCAGGTACTTCATCAACCGCGCCTGGTAGATCGCCATGATCGGGCCCAGGCCCATCGACACCGTGGCGAACTGCCAGAACTTGGGCATCAGCCAGGGATGCGGATAGCTGGACAAGCCCGGCTCCAGCGCTTCCATGCGGAAGCG
>CAZXXM010000014.1:4124-9808 GCA_964644715.1 uncultured Salinisphaerales bacterium | reverse complement strand
CGGTCAGACGCCCTTCGAGGAAGGCGCGCGCGTAGATGCCCGGCGTGACGTGGCCCTGGATGTAGACCAGGTCCTGGCCCTGCGGATGATCCGGGCCTTTCCAGAAGTGGTTGAAGCCCACGTCGTAGAGCGTGGCCGAGGACGCGAAGCTGGCGATGTGCCCGCCGATGCCCGCGTGCTCCTTGTTGGCGTTGAGGATCAGCGCCATCGCGTTCCAGCGGATGTAGCTGCGCAGCTTCCACTCGAGCTCGTGGTTGCCCGGCGAGCGCTCCTCGAGGTGCGGCGGAATCGTGTTGACGTAGGGCGTGTTCGGCGAGAACGGAATGAACGCGCCGGACATGCGCGCCTTCTCGGTCAGCGTCTCCAGCAGGAAGTGCGCGCGCTCCGGGCCTTCGCGTTCGAGCACGCTCTGCAGCGCGTCGACCCATTCGGCGGTCTCGATCGGGTCCAGGTCGTTCAGGGGTTCGCTCATGGTGAATCCTCTTTCGCGCGGTGCAGCGACGGCAGATGACGAATGAAGGGGCGTGTGCGGTGAAGCTTCGGCGGTTCGCGTGAGCCTTCAGGGAAAAGCATTTGGACGCAAAGGGCGCAAAGGAAAAGAAAGGGCGCAGAGAAAAATTTGAAGAGGAGCGGAGTACGCACCCTCACTCAACCCGCGCGCCATGCCTCATCATTTTTCCCTTTGCGCCCTTTGCGTCCAAATGCTTTTCGGAGAAACACGACGGGACGTTCGGCTTCACATCGGAGCCCGCAAGATAGTGAGCGCGCCCGCTGCCTGTCCAATATATGAAGCGGCTCCGATTGATATATCTTGCGTATCAATGGAACTCCGTCATCTCCGCTACTTCGTCGCCGTCGCCGAAGCCCTGCACTTCCGGCGCGCGGCCGAAAAACTGGGCATGCAGCAGCCGCCGCTGAGCATGCAGATCCGGCAGCTCGAAGCGGAGATCGGGACCCCGCTGTTCCGAAGGGCCCAGCGGCGCGTCGAGCTCACCGACGCCGGACACTCTTTCCTCGAGGACGCGCGCGCGATCCTGGTCAGCGCGCAGGCCGCGGCCGGGCGGGCGCGCCAGGCCTCGCTGGGGGAACACGGGCGGCTGCGCGTGGGCATGATCAATTCGGCGCCGTTTCATCCACTGATCCTGCGCATCCTGCGGGAGTACCGCGAGATGCACCCGGGCGTCTGGATGACGCTCGACGAAGCCAGCACGCCGGAACTCGCCGAGCGCATCCGCGCGAACGTGCTGGATCTGGCCTTCGTGCGTCCGCTGCTCGACGAGACGCCCGGCATCGCCACCGAGCACCTGTTCGACGAGCCCCTGCTGCTGGCGCTTCCGCAGGGGCATCCGCTGTCGCGCCGGCGCACCGTGCCGCTCGGCGCGCTGTCGCTCGAACCTTTCGTGCTGTTCTCGCGTCCGGTCGGCTCGGGTCTCTACGACCAGATCATCAGCGCCTGCCACCGCGCCGGCTTCAGTCCGCGCGTGACGCAGGAAGCCTCGCAGGTCACCTCGATCGTCAATCTCGTGGCCGCCGGCCTCGGGGTCTCGCTGGTGCCGGCCTCGATGCGCAAGATCCACTCGGAAGGGATCGTCTACCGCCCACTGTCGAGCGGCGCGCCCGTGGCGCAGATGAGCCTGATCTGGCGGCGCGGCGACACTTCGGCGACGGTGCGCAACCTGCGTGGCCTCGCCACGGCTTTGTCGCGCGAGACGGACGTGAGCTGATCGTGGGTCGCGGCACTGTCGCAGTGTCGCCGAAGCCCGGATACTGCAACCGACAACGATCAAAGCCGATCGCTCGGGCCCGTCCCGATCGCGCACGGCAAGCGGGGCGGCCCCTGGACAGCATCAAGACGATCAATGCGGATCGGATGCGCGTGCTCGCACGCGCCCTGTGGCTCGTCGCGGGCCTGGCGCCCTCGTCCTTGCTCGCGCAGGAAGCTGCCGGTGCCGAGATCCCGGACGAAGCGCTGCCGGTCATCGTCGTCACGGCGCAAAAGATCTCGCAGACCCAGGAACAGGTGCCGGCCTCGCTGAGCCTGGTCAGCGGCGAGACCTTCCGCGAATCCGGTTCAACCTCGTTCACCGATCTTCAGGACTACGCGGCCAACGTCGCGATCTCCTTGTCCGGCAGCGCGGGCACGTTCGGCATCCGCGGGCTGACGACGCCCGACACCAACACCGCGTTCGACCCGAGCGTGGGGACCGTCGTGGACGGCGTCTCGTACGGCCGTTCGAATTTCCTGATCGGACTGTTCCACGACATCGATCACGTCGAGGTCCTGCGCGGACCGCAGGGCACGCTGTTCGGCAAGAACGCGACCGCGGGACTGTTCAACGTCACGACGAACGCCCCGCGTCCCGGGTTCTCCGCAGGCGCCGACGTCCTGGCGTCGAGCTACGGCACGGTGTCCGTGCGCCCGGTGCTGAACCAGCCGATCGGCGAGTCGGCGGCGCTGCGCCTGTCGGGCAACTACGAATTCGGCGACGGGGCGCGGCTCGACAACACCTTCCTGGACCGCAACGAGGACAACACCCGGCAGGCGACGACGCGCGCCCGGCTGCGCCTGCTGCCCTCGGACGATCTGACGATCGACGTCGGCGCGTTCCACTCGCGCCAGGACGCGCACTTCAACATCTTCCAGTTCACGCAGGCCACGCCCGAGATGCTGGCGATGGCGCGCACTTACGACCCGAAGACCGAGACGCGGCTGGACGATCACAACTCGGCGAACTATCCGAGCCGGGAGAAGGCGAACCTGAGCAGCCTGAGCACGACGCTGCAATACCAGGCGCCGGACTTCCTGCAGCTGATCGATCCGACGATCGTGTCGATCACCGGCTGGGCACAGGCCAAGACGCTGAATCGCGACTTCGATGCCGATTTCACCGCGGCACCCTTTCTCAGCGACACGCTGGCGAAGCCCTCACTGTACCGGCAGTTCACACAGGAGCTGCGTATCGCCGCTCATGCGCCCGACCTGTTCGGCTGGGGCCACGGCGTGACCTTCGTCACCGGCCTGTATTTCTTCGACTCGCGCTTCGACACCTCCGACATCTTCGCCGTCGAGGATCTGGGCGCCGCGTTCTCGTACATCACCGCCGCCAATGCCGGCTCGCTCGCTCGAGGCCTGCCGCCCGGCACGATCGGCGGGCTGGCCGGTTCGCTCGGCGCGCCCTTGTCGACGGTGCTCGGACTGCTCGATCCGCTGACCAGCCCCATTCTCGGCCCGTCGCAATCGGCCAGCGTGAAGCTCGACCAGGACGCGCAGGCCTACGCTTACTTCGGCCAGTTCGAGCATCGCTTCCTGCCCGAATGGGCGTTGATCGGCGGACTGCGCTGGGGCGTCGAGCGCAAGGACGGTCGTGCCTCCAGCGTCGCCGAAGGCGTGCTCGTGCCGCTGATCGCCGACCAGGAGAATCACGACACCGGCCTGTCGCGCATCGAGCACGACCTGTCGCCGAAGGTCGGTTTCAAATGGATCCCGTCCAAGGATCTCAACGCCTACCTGACCTGGGCGCAGGGCTACAAGAGCGGCGGCTTCAACGCGCTGCCGCTGACACCGCGCAACCTGGAGTACGACGCCGAGCGGGCCGAAGGCATCGAGGCCGGCACCAAGTTTCGCGGCGAGCTGTTCGGCACGCCGTTGCGCGCATCGCTGGCCCTGTTCTCGACGACCTTCGACGATCTGCAGGTCTCGACCTTCCGCAACGGCGGCTTCGTGATTCTCAACGCTGCGCGTGCACGCTCGCGCGGCTTCGAAGCAGAGACGTTCTGGATGCCGCTGCGCGGCGCCACGGTGCAGGCCTCGGTGGGTTACGCGCAGGCGCGTTATCTGAGTTATCCCGATGCGCCGGCACGTGCCGACTCGGGAGCGCAGACGCAGGATCTCGGCGGTCGCCCGCTGGCCTTCGCACCGCGATGGACGGCCAATCTCACGCCGTCGATGACCTTGCCGCTGACGGACGCGTTCCTGACCACGTTCGCGATCAGCGCGAGCTATCGCGACAAGCGCTATCTCGATCTCGACGACGATCCGCGCAAGCGTCAGTCCGCGACGACGGTACTGGACCTGCGCGTGATCCTGCAGGGCTTCGACACGCCGTGGTCGCTGATGCTCGTCGGCCACAACCTCACCGACGAGCGCATATCCGACCAGGCGATCAGCCAGCCCTTGGCGCCCGGCAATTTCGTCGCGACGCGCACCGACTACGGCCGCTACGCTTCGCTGCTCTTGTCCTGGTCGTTCGGCGAGGAATAGCACCCCGTAGCCGGGACGAAGTCCGGGAGGTTGCTCGTATTGCGCGGGGAATCCCGGACTTCGTCCGGGCTACGCGGATTCATTCGGGCGGCAACGCTACCGGCACGGCCTGCGCTGGCTGCACGTTCGCGCGGACCGTGTTCGGAGGCGGCGGAAGCCTGGCGATCTCGGAGGGCGATGCCTCCGCGGGAACGACAGCCGGTGCGGCTTCGCTCTGCGCGACGGCTTCCGCGGGGTCGGGCTCCAGCGCTGCCGCGGGACTCCCGTCCGCGCCCTTGGTCGACGCGCTGGGCTGTTCGAACGGCGGCGTCTGCGGAATCGATGGGGCGGCGTCCGCGGGTGCGACGTTGGCGCGCACGGTCCGGGGCGTCGCGGGAACGGTCGGCAGGCTCGGCGCCGTCGCTTCCGCGGGGCCGGCCGCCACGGCCGGTTTCGCGTCGATCTTCGCCACCGGCTTCTGAGCCGGCTGGGTCGCGGCAACCTTGCCCGCCGGCGCATCCACCTTCTGCAGTCCCGCCTCCCTGGTCACCAGCGGCGCGGTCTTGGGCTCCGGGCCCTTGACCATGGCCGGCTGCTCCTCGGTCGGCAGCACCGGCGAGATCAGCGCGTGCCACAGCGCGTATCCCTCGGCGTTGAGGTGCAGCGAATCGCCGCCGAACAGCTCACCGCGCGGCTTGCCTTGCGCATCGAGCATCGGCGTGAAGACGTCGATGTAGCGTAGGTAGCGCTTGGTGGCGACGTAGTCGCGAATCTTCGTGTTGGTGTCCCGGATCCGGCTGAGCAGGTCGATGCGCGCAGGGCTCGGCTTGATCGATACGAAGACGATCTGCGTCTTGGGCAGGCGCTCCTGGATGCGACTCGTCAGCTCGACGAAGTCGAGCAGCACCTGGTCGGGACTGCGGCCGCCGGCGAGATCGTTGTCGCCCGCGTAGATGACGACCAGGCGCGGCTTGTGAGGCAGCACCAGGCGGTCCATGTGCTTCACGCAATCGGCCAGCGTCGAGCCGCCGAATCCGCGATTGACCGCGGAGTAGGAGCTGTACCGCTTCTCGAGATCGGCCCAGAGCCGGATCGACGAACTGCCGACGAAGACCACGCCGCCCGCGTGCGCATCGGCGCTGTCGGCGTTGGCGAATGCGGCCATGGCCTCGGCCCAGGGATCGGCGGGCGTCACGACGGGGCCCGGCGTCAGCACGGGGCCTGGCGAAGGCTCGACGACTTTCTGCGGCGTGAGCGCTGTGGCCTCGGACGACGGAGCGGTCGCATCCGGACCGTCCGCGGCATAGCCGACGCCGATTGCACACAGCAGACCCAGGGCAAGGAAAAACTTCATCACGGGATCAGAAACAACGGAATGGAGGAAAGCCGGCGCGGCGAGAGATCGAGACGGCCCATTCGTCCATCGCGTCCCCGACGCAGGCAC
>CAZXXM010000014.1:1979-4024 GCA_964644715.1 uncultured Salinisphaerales bacterium | reverse complement strand
ATCAGCGTGGCATCGATCAGCGGCGATCCGGCCGCGCCAGGCTCACCGACACAGGCCAGCGCCAGCAGGCAGCACACCAGATGTGCACTGAACACCGGCAGAGAACTGCGCCCCAGGCGCGACAGAAAGCCCAGCGGCACGCGCCGTGCGATGGCCGGACCTGCCGCAGCGATCAGCACCGCCAGCGCGAACACGTTCAGAAGCCGCAGCGGACCCAGGTCCCACTTGTCGATCAGGCGATTCGCACTCACCGGCGCGCCGCTGGCATCGACACCGAACGGGGTCTGCCCGCCGACATGTCGCCACAGCAGGAACGTGGCGGCGAGCAGCGCGAGCAGCATCAGGGCGCGCGGCGTGGCCCTCAGCGGCGATGCGCTCCCCTGCAGACGAGCCGTCCCCAGCCACAGTCCGATGACCCAGATCAGCTGCCATGCGAACGGGTTGAACGAGCCGGTGGCCGCCATCGGCATCGACAAGCCGGTGACCGCCATCAGTCCCTGATGGAACGAGGTCCGCAGACCGAGCGTCGCCGCGGCCCAGATCGCGATGCTCGCCGCCAGCGGCAGTGCCCATCCCTGCCCGCGCGCGTGTTCGAGTACCCAGGGCGTCAACAGCAGGAACATCACGTACATCGGCAGGATGTCGAACAGGGCCGGCTGGTAGATCAGCAGCAGGCCCGCCACCGCGGTCTCGACCGGGTTGGCGAGGTATTGCGTGAACAGGTTGGTGATCGCGTCCTGCTCGTTCACGATGCCGATCAGCAGCACCATCGTGATGCCGAAGCCGAACAACGCGAGGTGATGCCGGTAGACGGTGGCAGCGCGCGACCACAGCGCCTTGCGCATCTCGCCGAAGCCGTCGCGCATCCCCCGGCGCAGGTAGACCTGGCCCGCGAGGAACGCGGAGAGCATCACGAAACCCTCCGCTGCCGAAATCTGCCCGAAAGGTTGGCCCAGCGCCGAACTCAAGCCGGTCGGCAGATGCGTGAGCGTCATGAGGACCAGGAACAGTCCTCGAAGTGCGTCGAGCCCCTCGTTGCGGCCCGCGTCGATTGCTGGTGTATTCATGACGACTGGAAGGTCTGGGGGCGGCTCGCCCGATGCATGCCGCTGAGTTCAACTTCGAAAGGACTGAGGTAGAACCGGAATAGACCGGCGCGATGAAGCCGACCTGAATCACGGGATGCGGCGGCGGCGCAAACCCGTGACAATGCGCCGGCGCCGTGCGGCGCATTCAACAACCGAGGACGAGAGATGGAATTCCGGATCGTGCGTGCAGGCGTCGTCGTAGCGCTTGCCGTCGCAGCAGGCGCGGCGGTCGCCCAGCAACCCCAGGCGCCGGCGGCGTTGACGGCCGAGGCGCTGGGCCGCTGCGCGAGCCAGGTCCAGACGCTGCGCGCCGAATCCGCGCGGCTGCTCAAGACCAATGCCGAGTACGAGGTGCGCCGCAACACGTACAACGCGCGCAGCGCCGAACTCAAGGCGGAGCGCGACGCGCTCAAGCCCGACGACATGGCGGCCGGCCTGGCCTGGAAGCAGGCGCAGCAGAGCCACCAGGCTTTGCTGGTCGCATTCAATGCCGACGTCGAGAAACTCAAGAGCGACATCCGCGCCATCAACGTCGTCAAGAGCGATTACGACGCCGCCTGCGCCGGCCGTCCCTATCGTCGGCAGGATCTCGATGCCATGCCGGAAGCCGCGCGGAACGCGATGAGCAGCGGCCTGGGCGGCGTGCAGGTGCCGACGCTCGGGCCCTGAGGGATTGCCGCCTTCTCCTCGTCCCCGACAGCGAAACGCCGCCGGGGACGCGGAAGCAGTGGAGATTCAGTCGATCAGGGTCCAGTGCAGCAGCCGGAGCCCGACGATGACGATGCCCAGGTAGACCGCCGACACCAGGCCGGTGACGGCCGGTGCCATGAGCACGAGCAGGCCGTTCAGCCTGCCCGACGGATCGGGCTTGCCGCCGAAGAAGGGGCGCAGCAAGGAAACCATCGTCGAGCAGAAGCCGCCGAATACGGCCAGCACCGCGAGGATTCCGAAACCCTG
>CAZXXM010000014.1:0-1879 GCA_964644715.1 uncultured Salinisphaerales bacterium | reverse complement strand
TCGAGATCGTCGACGACGAAATCCAGGTGAACCGGCGTCCAGTGCCGCGTGTAGTCGCGAGCCTGCAGGTCTGCACCGGGATGCGCACGCGTACCCGCGGCTTTCTCGAGCAGATAGATCGGCGCGGAGCCGCCGAGCATCTCGATGCCGGTGGACCCGAATCTCCGGCCGGGCTTCAAATCGAACGCGGCCTCGTAGAAGCGAATGGCACGCGAAAGCTCATCGACGTCGACGTTCACCAGGCAGTTCACGATGCGATCGCTCCGGCATGGATTGTTCGCGCATCGTACGGAAGTCCCGTGACGGGCCCGGTGCGATCAAGCCTCCGATTCTCGGCGACACGACGAGCGGAGCTCAGATCCCCATCTCGGATCGGCGCTGCCGGTACAGCCGCAGCACGAACTGGCCGGCCGGGTGCAAACGGAAACGTTCGACCTCGGTACGCGCCTCCGCAGGCGTCTCTTCGAGCGTCGGCAGCAGGATGCCGTACTCCGGCGGCAGCAGGATGGGCGCCGCCATGCACGCGAACGTGAGATCCGCCGCGGTGAAGTCCTGCCCCATCAGGTAGGGACGGCCATCCGCCAGCCGGGCGCCGACGTCGTCGAAAATCTCCGAGATGATCCGCAGGCCGGCTTCGACATTCTCGCGCGTCGTCTGCAGGCGCACACCGAGATAGAGACGCATCAACGGAAACAGCAGCGGTGCGAGCAGACGCTCCCACCAGGGGGTGCCCTGAGCGGCGACACGCAACACGTCGCGCGCGGGCTGACCCATCCAGCGGAAGTAGACCCAGCGCCGCGTCTCGACGCCGAGCTGGGTGTCGAAACGCTCTTCCAGTGCTTCGATCTCCTCGCGCTGCGCGTCCGGATAGAGCCGGCGCCGCTCCGGGACGTAGTGATGGTCGAGAAAGCGCAGGATCGCCGTGGAGTCCTCGACCACCTCCGTATCCGCGACCAGCACCGGCACGGTCCTGCCGCGCGCATGCCGGCGCACGGCTAGATAGTGAAAGACCTGCAGGTGCGCCTCCTCGAGATATTCGAGTCCCGCGTGCGCGAGCCCCCAGCGCACCTTCTCGCAATAGTGACTCATCGGAATGGTGATCAGGCGCATGCGTGATCGGGCGCGGCTCCGTGATGGGGACTGCAGTCTGCAGCAGCGGCGAGGACCGGAATGGATGCACCGCGCGATGCGCAATGCGCCGGCTTTGCCGCACCAGGGAAGGATCACCCCTGGCGGCCCCGACTAGCAAAAAGCCTGCGCGGTCTCGGGGCAGCGGATGCAGCGTCTGGAAATACGGTCCGAACCACCGCCTGACGACGCCGGCTTCGCCATCGTCATGATCCGGAAGGCGCCGAGCAGAACGTCCGGAAGCCCTCGTCTTCCAGACGAAACTCTTCCTGCCTGGCCAGTTCCCACGATCGCTCGCAACGACCCGTGCGCTGGCACCACTGATAACCGGCCGATGCGATGCAGCCGTGCGCATCGCGGTCGCCACCCACGAGCGGCGGTGGCTCGGCCCGCGCATCCGGCGGCGGATCGTCGGCATCGATCGGCATGGTGCAAGCCCATAGAAGGCACGACGCGAGCATCGCGACCCATTCCGGCTTGTTCATCCCGTTGGGCCGCAGCGGCCGGACCGGGCGAAGACGCCGCTCAGAACTGGTACTTCACGTAGAACTGCGCGAAATCCTTGTCGCGGTACAGGTTCTGCTCGCCGGCACCAAAGAAGAACTGGTAGCCCACGTTCACCGACAGCGAGGACTTGTAGCGGGCCTCGAGCAGCGTGAACAGCGAGCGGCGCTCCTTGATGAAGTTGTCACCGGGGCCGGGCGAGTTGCCGTACACGTCGTGCTTCCAGTTCAGCTGCGGCTGCCGCGAG
>CAZXXM010000013.1:5576-17704 GCA_964644715.1 uncultured Salinisphaerales bacterium | reverse complement strand
TGCCCACCAGGTCGGCGCCGACGTCGGCGCCCTTGGTGAAGATGCCGCCGCCGAGGCGCGCGAAGATCGAGATCAGCGAGGAGCCGAAGGCCAGGCCAACGAGCGGCTTGAGGGCGCCATTGAGCGCTTCTTCGCTCGGTGCGGCGCCCTGGAGTACGAACATGAAGTAGCCGGCCACGCCGAGCAGGCCCAGACCCACCACCAGCATGCCGGTGATGGCGCCGCCCTTGAAGCTGACGTTGAGGGCCGCGTTGAGGCTCACCGTGGCCGCCTGCGCGGTACGCACGTTGGCACGCACCGACACGAACATGCCGATGAAGCCGGCCAGGCCGGAAAGGATCGCACCGATCGCGAAACCGACGGCGGTCGACCACCCGAGCTGCGGCACGAAGCCGATGACGAGGAACAGGATCACGCCGACGACCGCGATGCTCATGTACTGCCGGCGAAGATAGGCGCCCGCGCCTTCCTGCACGGCTGCCGCGATCGATTGCATCTTGTCGTTGCCCGCAGGCATCCCGACGATCCACTTGGCGACGACGCCGCCATACACGATTGCGGCGGCCGCACAGGCCAGCGCAATCAACAACCCGTTTTCCAACAACATCGTTTTGGCTCCCCTCTAATAGGTATGTGGGACGTCCGTGCCGCGACGTGCTAGCCCGGCCTTGCCTCCGGCCGGTGGCTCTGTTTTATGCCGACAAAAAACGCGCGCGAGTCTACCACGGGGTTTTCAGGTTCCGGCCGCGCCGAGGGTGCTCCCGTAACTCGCCCAAGCCCCCACCCTTCGGGCACAATCCGTGCAGTTGGGAAGGGGCTAGAGCACGCGCGCCGCAGGGCGGGCGTCAAACCATCACAAGGCCCGGTACAGGGCTGACACTCAAGCGATACACACACCATGAGACTAGTGCTGCTAGGTGCGCCCGGCTCGGGCAAGGGAACCCAGGGCGAGAAGCTGGTTGCCCATTACGGCATCCCGAAGATTTCGACCGGCGACGCCCTGCGTGCCGCGGTCAAGGCCAAGACCCCGCTGGGCCTGACGGCCAAAGCCGCCATGGACGCGGGCGATCTGGTCGCCAACGAGGTCGTGTACGGCATCGTCGAGGACCGCCTCGGCGAAGACGACGCCAAGAAGGGTTTCATCCTCGACGGTTTTCCGCGCAACCTCGCGCAGGCCCAGGTGCTGGACGAGATGCTCGTGCGCCAGGGTGGTCCGGGCATCGGCAAGGCGCTGCACCTGCACGTCCACGACGAGGAGATCGTCAAACGCCTGCTCGATCGCGCTCAGAAGGAAGGCCGCGCCGACGATACCGAGCCCGTCATCCGTCATCGCATCGAGGTCTACAACGCGGAGACGCGTCCCCTGCTCGACTTCTACGGCAAGCAGGGCAAGCTGGTGAAGGTCGAAGGCGTCGGCACGCTCGACGAGATCTTCCAGCGCATTCTCGCCGTCCTGAAGTAAGCCATTCGGATGCGGATGTCGCGGGCCCGCTCGAAGCGGGTGCCGCGATCTTGGCTGGACCGACCATTGAGCTGACGCGCCGGCCAAGGTTCGCCTCGGAGGCCGCGTGCGACTCTCCTCGAACGATGACGAGGAGAGTGTGTAAGTGAACATCAAGATCGACCTGGAGCGGCACAAGACTGTGCCGCTGACGCAGGCCCAGCTGGCGGGCCTGTTGACGGACGTCGAAGGAACGCTGAAGAAATTTCCCAAGCTGAAGAAGCTGCACACGATCGGTGCGCAGGAATTCCGCCTGGACATGCAGACGATCGGATCGTCGATCGCCAAGATCGCGCACGACGTCAGCTTCGGCGCGCGTGTCAGCGCCGATCCGGCGAAGTCCGAACTGAGCTGGAAGCCGATCCCCAAGGTCGGCAACGCTCAGATCGAGGGCCAGCTGCGACTGGCCGGCGAAGGCAAGTCCACCCGCATCACCTTGCGGGTGCGCGGCGAGCTCAGCGACGTGCCGGTTCCGCTGATGTATCGCCTGGTCGCGCCCGCTTTCATCCAGGGCAAGTTCACGGCCCTGATCGACAGCTTTCTCGACAAGCTGACCGCCACGTCCGGCAGCCACAAGGCCCAGGCTTCGGCCTGAGCGTCCACCTCACGAGGTGCCCCGCATGAATGTCGCCAAGGACGCGATGGGCCTGGGTCTGCGCGTGCTCAATCGCTTCGCAGGACTCAAGGCGGTCGACAAGCTCGGCCTGCGCAAGCCTGCCGAGAAGGCGATCTTCGGTGCCTCGCGCGCCGGGTTCGCGACCGTCGGCGCCGCCAGCCGCGTTTTCAAATCGACGCAGAAGCTGGTGCAGCCGGCACGACTGGCGCAGCGAACGGGCGATGGCCTGTTCGACCTGACGCCGAGCGAAGAGCAGGAGATGCTGCGCGATTCATGCCGCAGCTTCGCGGACGAGCAGCTTCGTCCTGCCGCGCTGGCCGCCGATACGGCCTGCGCCGCGACACCCGGCTTGCTCGCGGCAGCCGGCGAGCTGGGCATCCATCTGCTCGGCTTGCCCGAGTCGCTCGGCGGCGCCGGCCAGGAACGATCTGCGATGACCAGCGTGCTGGTCGCCGAGGCGCTCGCGTATGGCGATCTTTCGCTGGCGGTGGCCTGCCTCGCTCCCTCGGCCGTGAGCAACGCACTGGTGCTCTGGGGTGACGGCGAACAGCAGTCGGCCTATCTGCCCGCGTTCGCCGGCGAGAAGGCGCCGGCCGCGGCGCTCGCGATTCAGGAGCCGTCGGCGCTGTTCGATCCGTTCAAGCTGTCCGTCAAGGCTCGCCGCACGCCGGACGGCTATGTGCTCGACGGCGTGAAATCCCTGGTTCCGCGCGCGGCAGAGGCCGAGCTGTTCATCATTGCTGCGCACCTGGAAGGTCGTGGCCCGGCCCTGTTCATCGTCGAATCGTCGACGAGCGGCCTGAGCATCCAGGCCGAGCCGGCGATGGGCCTGCGCGCCGCGGCCACGGGTCGCGTCGTGCTCGACGACGTCGTGCTGGCGAATCGTGCGCTGCTGGGCGATGCCTCGGCCGAGACCTACGCGGCCTGCATCAACCTGGCGCGCCTGGGGTGGTGCGCCGTGGCGGTCGGTACCGCGCAGGCCGCGCTCGACTACCTCGTGCCCTACGTCAACGAGCGCATCGCGTTCGGTGAGCCGATCAGTCACCGCCAGGCCGTTGCCTTCACGGTGGCCAACGCCGCGATCGAAATCGAGGGCATGCGGCTGCTGACGTATCGCGCCGCGAGCCGCGCGGAGCAGGCGAAGTCCTTCTTCGAGCAGACCGCGCTCGCGCGTCGCTTGTGTGCCGACAAGGGCATGCAGATTGGATCCGACGCCGTGCAGCTGCTCGGCGGGCATGGGTTCGTGAAGGAGCATCCGGCCGAGCGTTGGTATCGCGACCTTCGCGCCGTCGGATTCATGGAAGGCGTCCTGCTGGTCTGAACCATGAATCAGGCCCGTCGTTGTGCCTTGATCACCGGCGCCTCGGCCGGAATCGGAACCTCGTTCGCGCGCCTGCTCGCGGCCGAAGGCCATGACCTGCTGCTGGTCGCGCGGCGCGAGGACCGCCTGCGCGAACTGGCGAAAGAATTGTCCTCGGCCCATGGGGTGCGTTGCGAGATCGCGCCCGCCGACCTGACGGATCGGTCCGCTCCGCTCGACGTCATGGCGCGAGCCGACGCGCTGGGCATGCCGATCGACGTGCTGATCAACAATGCAGGTCTCTCTGGAAAAGAGAAGTTCGCGCAGACGCCTTGGAAAGACCTCGCCGGCGAGCTGCAGATCATGGTCACGGCGGTGACCGAACTCGCGCATCGCGCGGCGCCCGGCATGAAGCAGCGGGGCTGGGGGCGAATCGTGAACCTGTCGTCGATCGCCGCTTTCGCGCCGCCCGGGGCGAGCCTGCTCTACACCGGCATCAAGAGCTACGTGCTCAACATGTCGCAGGCGCTGGACATGGAGCTCAAGCCTCACGGCGTTTTCGTCACGGCCTTGTGCCCGGGCTTCACGCGCAGCGAATTCCACGACGTGATGGGCACTCGCGACACGATGAACAAGTTTCCCGAGTTCGTCTGGCAGACCGCGGACGAAGTCGCGAAGGCCGGCTACGACGCCGTCATGAAAGGCCGGCCGGTCTGCGTGCCAGGCCTGGTGAACAAGCTGACCGTGGGCGCTTTGCGTCCGCTTCCCGAGACGCTGCGCTATCACCTGGGCCGCCTCGCCAATCCGTTCAAGTAAGTCGATGAGTGCCCGCCACGGCGAGTGCTCGAGGATCGCTCCATGATGAATCTCGAAACGCCGCGCAAGTTCGCCGGCCTGGTGCAACAGGCACAGCAGGTCGCGACCGAAATCTTCCGACCGAACTCGCGCAAGTACGATCGCGCGGAGCACAGCTACCCGAAGGAGCTGGACGTGCTCGCCGCGCTGCTCGACGGCATGACCGCGGCGGGCGGAAATTCCGGCGCGGGTGCCGCCGGCGTGCGCCGCGACGCGGTGACCGGAGAGGGCAACCGCAACGGCTCGAACCTGTCGACCGTGCTCGGAGCGATGGAGCTTTGCTGGGGCGACGTCGGCCTGCTGCTGTCGATGCCGCGCCAGGGCCTGGGCAACTCGGCGATCGCCAGCGTGGCCAACGAAGAGCAGCTCGCGCGTTTCAAGGGCCGCTGGGCGGCGATGGCGATCACCGAGCCGGGCTGCGGTTCGGACTCCGCCGCGATCCGCGCCACCGCCGTGCTCGATGGCGACGACTACGTCCTCAACGGCGAGAAGATTTATGTCACCGCCGGTGAGCGCGCGGAACTGGTCGTGGTCTGGGCCACGCTCGACAAGAGCAAGGGCAGGGCGGCGATCAAGAGCTTCGTCGTCGAGAAGGGGACGCCTGGCTTCGAGCTGGTGCGGCTTGAGCACAAGCTCGGTATCCGTGCTTCCGATACGGCGGCTTTCCTGCTCAAGGACTGCCGCGTGCCGAAGGCGAATCTGCTCGGCGATCCGGAGATCAACGTCGAGAAGGGATTCGCCGGCGTCATGCAGACCTTCGACAACACGCGCCCGCTGGTCGCCGCGATGGCGATCGGCCTGACGCGCGCCTGCCTGGAAGAGACGAAGAAGCTGCTGGCCAAGGCCGGCGTCAACGTCGACTACCTCAAGCCGTCGCACACGCAGACCGCGGCTGCGTCCGAATTCCTGCGCATGCAGGCCGACTATGAGGCCGCACGCCTGCTGACCTTGCAGGCCGCGTGGATGGCCGACAACCGCAAGCCGAATTCGCTGCAGGCGAGCATGGCCAAGGCCAAGGCCGGACGCGTCGCCACCGAGGTGTCGCTCAAGTGCGTCGAGCTTGCGGGCAGTCTGGGCTATGCGGAAGGCGACAGCGGCTGCGGCCTGCTCGAGAAGTGGGCGCGCGACGCCAAGATTCTCGACATCTTCGAGGGCACGCAGCAGATCCAGCTGCTGATCGTCGCGCGCCGGCTGCTCGGCAAGACCTCGGCCGAACTCAAGTAGCGGCGGTCCGCGCGTTTCCGGTTCCCGGACCCGCGGCCATCGGGCCCGGGGACAGGATTTCGCTCATGTCGTTCGACCAGTTGTAGATGTGAGAGCCGGTCATGTACGACAGCGCGATCATCGGTTGATCGTCCGGCACGAGCGTGGCGACCGGCACCCGGAGCAGGCTCGCCTGTTCCCCGGCGCTGATCACGAAGGACGCCAGATCGTGCGTGAGCGTGACGCCGCGCGGCTTGTGCACGCGCAGGCTCTTGATCATCGTGCGCTCGCGCAGCGACCAGAACGTCACCCGATCGCTGTCGGGATGCGTCACCGCGGCAATGCCCGTCCCGTCGTGGATCGCCACGCTGAGCGCTTCGCCGCGTAGATCGCCCGGAAGCCGGGCCGGTCCGGATAGCGTCTCCAGGTCGCCGCCCGGGTGGCGGATGCTGACACCGCCGCGTTCCGCGGTCCCGAGGCCCGCGCGAGGCGCGGAAACGACCACCAGGCTTTGATCGCGCGCGATGCCCAGGTGTCCGGTGTTGAGGCGCGCGTCGGTCAGCAGCACGCGATCGAGCAGCCGCTGCGAAGCGACGTCGATGTAGGTCACGCAGGGCGCGTCGCCGCCGAGCTCACCGCCCCCGTTGGTCACCACCAGCGTGCGCCCGCCGTCGATCAGTCGGCATTCGTGCGGCGCTTTTCCGTAGGACGGGAAGGCGCCCAGATAGGCGAGACTGCCGCTGTCGCGAATGCCGATCGCGCCATCGAGGCTGTCGACGTCGGCCTCCGTCGACAGCAGCACGCGGCCGTCGGCGCTGTATGCGCCGTGCCCGTAGAAATAGCGGTTCTTCGCCGTCGGAATCGGACGGATGACGCGTTGCGTGCCCAGGTCGTACTCGCAGGCACCGGGCCCTTTCTTCTCGAACAGGGCCAGCCGATGGCGCTGCTGCGGGTGCGCATGGATGCCGTGCGGCAGGAAGCCGGAAGGTGTGACCGTCCGTCGCGCGCCGGCAGTATCGACGTCGACCACCGAGACGACGAAGCGCGTGGAGGTTTGGCCCTCTTCCCGGTACATGCCGCCGCCGAGAAACACATCGCTGCCTTCGATTCTCGTGGTCGCGGGATCCGCGCGCTTGCAAGCCGCGAGCAGGGCGATGGACGCGATCAGGAAATCCCGGCGGTTGATCGGCATCGGACTTCAGCTGCGGCTGCGACGCGAGGCAGCTTAGCAGCCGCCCCTTCAGCGCAGCGGCAGCGGCGCCGGCTTGTGCACGAACCAGCCGTCGTCCCGGGACGGAAGGAACGTGGACGGACGATCCAGCGGCAGCGCTTCTCGCAACGCATCGGCCGTGCACAGCGCCACCGTGAAGTACTCGGTCCGGTGCAGGGGATGGCGCAGGCAGGCTTCGAGAACGAGGCGGTCCGACTCTCGGTACGAGGAGATCTGCCAGAAGACGTGGTTGACCACGAGCACGAAAGAAGGCTGCGCGATCCAGCGATACCGGAATGGCGTTCCCTCCGCAGCTTCGCTACGCAGATGATGATCTTGCGCGTCGCGATACGTTCCTCGCGCGATCGATTCGAGCGCTTCGGGATGCGTGTCGAGGTAATAGGCGTCGTCGAAGGCCAGGGCTTCGCGGATCAACCGCCGGCAATCGCGGAAGTGGCCAACGCCGGGTAGCGCGTATTCGGTCTCCCAGGGCGTGAACACCCAGCCGCAGCCGGCCAGCGGCAGGTTCGTCGGAGACTGCAGCAGGTAATCGCGTGTGCGGGCCAGGTCGCGCATGTAGGCGTTCTGCGTGGTGTCGAAGCGCAGCAGGCTCGCCTGGTAGCGGGCGGCGGCAGCGGGCTGCAGGGCGAGCACCAATGCGGCCAGCGGAAACAGGTAGCGCAGACGTCTGCTTCGAGCCGAGGCCAGACACAGGCAGACGATCGCCAGCAAGGTTGGCGCCAGCGCGTACTTCGCGCTCCAGCTCTGGCTCAGCAACAGCAGCCAGACCGACTGCACGCAGCCGAACAGGCCGAGCATCAGCAACAGTCGCCGAAGCGGATCCGGGGGACGTCGCAGCAGCCAGAGCGTGAACAGCATCAGGCCCGCCAACGCACCGACTCCGGCCCAGCCCGGCAAACCGTAGCGCTGCTCCGCATCGCGGGCGAGGACGCCGGCGTTGCGTCTCAGGTTGTCCTCCAGCAGGGCGATGCGCGACGGCGCGGCGTTCCACTCGGCGATCCCGGAGCCCTGTGTGCGCAGGAACTCGCGCGCGTACTCGGAGCGCTCCTGGCGCTGCTCGGCAGGCATCGCGCGCAGCGACACCGTTTCGTACAGCTTCCACGGAAGAACGACGGACAGCAGGCCCAGCACCAGCAGCGCGGTGCACAGGCCATCGGTCCTCGAGCGCGCGCCGCGGACGAACGCCAAGAGACCGTAAACCGCCAGGCCCGCCAGTCCGAACCAGGCCAATGCCTTGGCCAGCAGCGCCAGACCCATGCAGATCCCGGCGGCGAAGCTGCGCCACCGGCGCGTACGGGGCTCCGGATCCGCCAGCAGCACGCAGGCCAGGATCATCAGCAGCGCCACGACGAAATCGGCCGTCAGCGACAGCCACCAGGTGTGCGCGTAGAGCGTGAGCGCCACGCAGAGCGCCGCCGCGACCGGGGCCGTGCCGTTCAGATCGAAGCGGCGCAGGCGCCGCAGGATGATCAGGAAGATCGCGAGATGGACACCCGCGGCCGTGACGGCCGGTACCCACAGCGCGTTGCCGAACACGGCGATCATCGCGGCCGCGGGCAGCAGCAAGGTCGGTCCGGTGGTGACGTCCGGGTTGAACGCGAAGCGGTGCTCGTAATGCGTGGCCCAGCCCTGCCCGAGCGCGAAGCTCTTGGCCACGTTGGCGTGGTAGGCCGGATCGAAGCCCAGTTCGGTGCGAAAGGCCGCGAACAGTGTCGCGGCAAAGAACCAGGCGACGATCAGCAGGCACAGACTTCTGGTGAGCGGCCGGGACGTCGACGAGCTCAAAGAGGACCCTCCGGTGGACGCGACCGCAGGCTCATCCGCCGGCAGCGGGGCGCGAAGCTATCAAGGCGCACGCGCCAGCGCCCAGGCTTCGATTCTCGCCGCACCGGCCCGGCGCGCCGCCCTGGCGAGTGCATCCAGCGTGGCGCCGGTGGTCATCACGTCGTCGATCAGGGCGACGTGCCGACCGCCGAGGTCCTGCTCGATGCGGAAAGCCCCGCGCAGATTGCGCCGTCGCTGCGCGGCGGTCTGCCCGATCTGGTCCCCCGGAGAGCGGACCAGCGCCGCGGCGCCCGCGTCGACCGGTATCCCGCAGGCGCGCGATACCGCCCGCGCCAGCTCCTGCGCCTGGTTGTAGCCACGCAGGAACAGGCGCCGCCGCGGCAGCGGAACCGGGATCAGCAGGTCGGGCAGGGTTTCACCCCGCGCGGCCGCCTGCCGCCCCATCAACCTGCCGAGCACGCGGGATTGTTCGAACTGCGCGCCGTACTTGAGCCGGTGCACGCCGCGCCGTACCGGCTCGACGTGGACGAACGCCGTCCAGGCCGAATCGAAGGCAGGCGGCCGCTTCAGGCATTTCGCACAGGTGGCGACGACCGGCATCGGTTGCGCGCAGCTTGGACAGGCCACGCGGTTCCACGGCAAGTCCGCCTTGCAACCCTCGCAGGCACCGCCGACGGCGCCGTCCGAACCGCACCAGAGGCAGCGTTCGGGCGCCAGCAAGCGGATCGCATCGTCAACCCAAGGCCCGGTTCTCAAGTTGACAGTGCCTCCGTACGCCTTGGAAACTCATCGCAGCGTGAGCGAGGAAGCATCGTCCCGCAATCGGGCGAACCATCAGACATAACGGAAACATTCGATGAATCAGCACATCGGCGGCCTGGAGATTTCCCGTCACGACTGGACGCGCGAGGAGGTGCAGGCGCTGTTCGCGCTGCCCTTCAACGATCTGCTGTTCCGCGCGCAGACCGTGCATCGCCAGTTCCACGATCCGAACACGGTGCAGCTGTCGACCCTGCTCTCGATCAAGACCGGCGCCTGCCCCGAGGACTGCGGCTATTGCCCGCAGTCGGTGCGTTTCGAGACGGGCCTGAAGAAGGAGCCGCTGATGGAGGTGCAGGCCGTCATCGAGGCGGCGCGCGAGGCCAAGGCCGGCGGTGCGACGCGCTTCTGCATGGGCGCCGCATGGCGCTCGCCGAAGGACAGGGATCTCGACAAGGTCGAGGCCATGGTGCGCGGCGTGAAGGAACTCGGTCTCGAGACCTGCATGACGCTGGGCATGCTCAAGGACACGCAGGCGCAGCGTCTAGCCGACGCCGGCCTGGATTACTACAACCACAACCTCGACACCTCGCCCGAGTACTACGGGAAGATCATCAGCACGCGCACCTACCAGGATCGCCTCGACACGCTCGAGCACGTGCGCAACGCCGGCATGAAGACCTGCTGCGGCGGCATCGTCGGCATGGGCGAACAGCCGGAGGATCGTGCGGAACTGCTACGCCAGCTCGCGAACCTGCCGGCGCACCCGGACAGCGTGCCGATCAACAACCTCGTGCAGGTGAAGGGCACGCCGCTCAAGGGTGTGGACGCGCTCGATCCGCTCGACTTCGTCCGCCAGATCGCCGTGGCCCGGATCATGATGCCGCGCTCGGCGGTGCGCCTGTCCGCGGGTCGCACCGAGATGAGCGACGAACTGCAGGCGCTGTGCTTCTTCGCCGGCGCCAATTCGATCTTCTACGGCGACAAGCTGCTGACCACCGAGAACCCGCAGAACGCCAAGGACCGCGCACTGCTCGCGCGCCTGGGCATGCAGGTGCAGGGCAGCGCAGCCTGCGAGACGGTGATCGACGAGCACGTGCTGGTCCCTGCCGGCGCGAGCTGCAGCGCCGGTGGTGGCTGTTGCTGATGCGACGATGCGCGGCGTTCGGGGAACCGCCGCACTCGCCGTCGCTTTCGCCGCCGTCGCGGCGGTCGAGATCCTATGGCTGCACCTGCTGCAGCCACTGGGAAATCGTCTGACCGACAGCCTGCAGCGCGCGCAGGCCGCGCGCCTGGTGCCTGATCCGCAGATCGTGATTCTCGACATCGACGAGGCCAGTCTCGGGCGGATGCAGGAAGAAGCGGGTCGCTGGCCCTGGCCGCGCGCGGTGTACGCGGAACTGCTGCCGGCGGTCCTGGCGCAGCAACCCAGGGCCGTCGTGTTCGACATCCTGTTCACCGAGAAGGACAGCCTGCGTCCGGACAGCGACGAGGCCTTCGCCGAAGTCCTGCGCACCAGCGAGATCGTCTATCTGCCGATGGTGCGCCTGGACCCGAAGGACGATCCGTCCGGCGTGCCGCTACGCGAAGTGGCCGACGCGCTGGGCCTGAAGAAGACGGCGGTCGCCGATCCGACCGCGCACGCTTCGCTGCTGCCGCCGCTGGCATTGCCGCCGGAGACCTGGCGCACCGGCACGATCAACTACCTCGAGGACGCCGACGGCGTCGGCCGGCGCTACTACGTCCACCACGACCTGTACGGCTGGCAGCTGTTCTCGCTGCCCGCGCGACTGGCACACGATTTCGGCTGGGGCGTGCCGGCGCAGGATTCCATCCGGCTGTCGTTCCGCAGCGGCTCGGGAGGCTTTCGTCACGTGAGCTTCGCGGATGTCTTCGATGATCTGAAGGCGCAACCGCGACGACGTCCCGCGGACGAGTTCCGCGACGCGATCGTGGTGATCGGCACCGCCGCGTCGGGCCTGCGCGACCAGCGCGTCACGCCGCTTTCGAGCCTGTACCCCGGAGTCGAGATTCTCGCCACGGCCATCGACAACCTGAAGAACGCCCGCTCGATGCACGAGACGTCGACGGCGTGGCCGGCGGCGCTGGCCCTGCTGCTGATCGCCGGGACGGCGGCAGCCTTCGCGGCCGGTGCCGGCCCGTTCCTCGTGGGCGGCGGCTTGCTGGCCGGGTGCCTGTTGCTGCTGGGGGCGTCGTGGTTCGCGCTGCAGCAGCTCGTGGTGCTGTCGGTGTTCGAGCCCATCGTCTTCGCCGTCGCCTTCTATGGACTCACGGCGCTGCTGTCGTGGCGACGCGAGCGCGCGGCCCGGCTGCACGCCGTGGCGATGTTCGGGCGCTTCCTGAATCCCGAGGTCGTGCGCCGTCTGGTCGATCGCGGCGAGACCGTCGAGTCGCTGTCCGGACGCAATCGCGAGATCAGCGTGCTGTTCTCGGATATCCGCGGCTTCACGTCGCTGTCCGAGACGCGGCCGCCGCAGGAGATCGTCGACCTGCTCAACCGCTACTTCTCGCGCCAGGTCGCCGTGGTGTTCCGCCACGGCGGCACGCTCGACAAGTTCATCGGCGACTGCATCATGGCGTTCTGGGGCGCACCCCTGGACGAGCCTCGACATGCCCGCCGCGCCGTGGAGTGCGCGCTCGACATGGAGCGCGAACTGCTCGCGTTCCGCCGCGAGCTCGGCGAGGCCGGTCGCGACTTCGACATCGGCATCGGCGTGCACAGCGGCACCGCGGTGGTGGGCTTCATTGGCGCCGAGCAGAAGCTCGACTACACCGCCATCGGCGACACCGTGAATCTCGCCAGCCGCATCGAGGGCCTGACCAAGGGCGTCGCGCGCGTGCTGGTGAGCGCCGACAC
>CAZXXM010000013.1:0-5476 GCA_964644715.1 uncultured Salinisphaerales bacterium | reverse complement strand
CGCAGCGCCGAGACCTTGCAGTCGCTGGCGGCGAACACGCCGCTGACCTCGCTCAAGCGCCAGGGCTCGTGGGTGCAGGTGCAGCTCGGCGAGCAGGTCGGCTGGGTGCCGATGCTGGCGGTGCGCTCGGGCGTGCCGGGTACGGCCAAGAAAGGCGAGAGCGGCCTGTCCCGCCTGTTCAACCTCGCGCGCAGCGGCAGCAGCGGTGCGGTGACCACCACCGGCGTACGCGGGCTGGACAAGGAACAGATCAAGAACGCGGCGCCCAACCCGACGGAGCTCGCCAAGCTCGACGGCTACGCCGCCAGCGACGACCAGGCACGCAAGCTCGCGGCGTCCAAGCCGACGCTCAAGGCCAGCCGCATCGCCTACGTGAAATCCGACGGCGCGCCCGAGGAGGCCCAGCCATGAATCTCCGTCATCGATTCCTCGCCGTGCTGTGCGGCGCCTCGTTCTGCGGCGCCCTTGCCGCGCAGCAGGTCGACTTGAACGCCCTGGGCGACATGCTCGGCAAGGCGGGCGAGACCGTCACCGAGAAGAACGAGGTCGACGAGCAGGCCATCGGGCACGAGTGGGCGGCGATGCTCACCGGCGCCGCGCCGCTGGTCGCCAACGAGAAGCTGCAGCGCTACGTGAACCGCGTGGGACGCTGGGTGGCGCTGCAGTCCGAGCGTCCGAACCTGCCGTGGCGTTTCGGCGTGCTCGATTCGCCGAACGTCAATGCCTTCGCCACGCCCGGCGGCTACGTCTTCGTCACGCAGGGTTTGATCGCACGCCTGAACAGCGAGGCCGAGCTGGCCGGCGTGCTCGGGCACGAGATCGCGCATGTCGTGCGCAAGCATCACCTGGCCGCGATCCGGAAGACCTCGGGGATCGGCCTGGGTGCCGACCTGCTGGTGAAGTTCGGCCTGTCCAAGACCGAGCACGCGGATGCCTCGGCCAAGCTGCTCAGCGGCGCCAAGGAAGTGATGCTGCGCGGCCTCGACAAGAGCGACGAGTACGAGGCCGACCGCATGGGCGTGGTGCTGGCCACGCGCGCGGGTTACGACCCCTACGGCCTGCCGGCGGTGCTGCAGGCGATCGAGGCGATCAGCGCGGACGATTCGAGCGTGGCGCTGCTGTTCGACACGCATCCGGCTCCCGGCGCTCGCCTGGATGCGCTGAGCGAGGCGATGGGAGAGACCTTCGAGACCTACGTGGAACAGCCGCAGGCGGCCGAGCGTTTCGCCGCGGAGGCGGGACGTTGAGCATTGGTTCTCCACTGGATCAGCGACTCGGCGCGGAGCTGGAGCGGCTGCGCGCCGCGGACCTGTACCGCATGCGACGCGCCGTCGACGGCGTTCACGGCGTACGTCTGCGCGTCGAAGGGCGCGACTGCCTGAATTTCTGCAGCAACGATTACCTCGGCCTTGCGGGCGACGAGCGCGTGGCCGAAGCCGCGCGCCGCGCACTCGCCGGCAGCGGAACCGGCAGTGGCGCATCGGCGCTGATCACCGGCTACAACGTCGAGCATCGTCGTCTGGAAGAGGCGCTCGCCGAGTTCACCGGCTATCCGCGCGTGCTGCTGTTCACGTCGGGCTGGGCCGCGAACTGCGGCGTGCTGCGCGGGCTGCTGTCACGTCAGGACACGCTGATCGCGGACGAACTCAATCACGCCTCGCTGATCGACGGCGGCCGCCTGAGCGGCGCGACGTATCGCCGCGTCGCGCATGCCGACGTCGCGGGCTTCCGCGCCGCGCTGGCAGCGTCGAAGGACCGCGAGCGCGAATCGCTGACCCTGGCCGTCACCGATTCGGTGTTCAGCATGGATGGCGATCTCGCGCCCTTGCCGCAACTCGCCGCGTTGTGCCGTGAGCACGGAGCCGCGCTGATGACGGACGACGCCCATGGCTTCGGCGTACTCGGCGAGCGCGGGCGCGGCGGCAACGAAGTGCTGGGGACGCGCCCGGACATCTACGTGGCGACGATGGGCAAGTCGCTCGGTGCCGCGGGGGCCTTCGTGGCCGGCAGCGAAACCCTGATCGAATATCTGATCCAGCGCGCGCGCAGCTTCGTGTTCTCCACCGCGCCGCCGCCGGCCACCGCGGCCGCGGCGCGCGAGGCGCTGCGCATCATCCAGGCCGAGCCCGAACGCCGCGCGCGGCTGCAGTCCAACATCGCGCGCTTCGTTCGCGGCGCCGCGCAGCTGGGTATCCGGCTGGGCCCGCCGGAGGGCGCGCAGGCCGGATCGCCGCCGCCGGCTGAAGGGTTCGGCCTGGTTCCGATCCAGCCGCTGGTGATCGGCGACGCGGCCCGCACGATGGCCGTCTCGCGCGCCCTGTTCGAGCGCGGCTTCTGGGTCGCCGGCATCCGCCCGCCGACCGTTCCGGCCGGCACGTCGCGGCTGCGCATCACGCTGTCCGCGACCCACGAAGCCGCCCATGTCGACGCGCTGCTCGATGCGATGCGCGCCTGCGGCCTGGGCCGCCAGCCGCTGGCCGCATGAACCCGGGGAGGCGGTCGCCGCGGGGCTCGGACACGATGACCTTGTTCGTGACCGGGACCGACACCGGCGTGGGCAAGACGCATGTCTCGGCGGGCCTGCTCGCGGCGGCCCGACAGCTCGGGATCGCGGCCTGTGGCTACAAGCCGGTGGCCTCGGGGTGCCGGCGCAGCCCCCAGGGTCTGCGCAACGCCGACGCACAGGCACTGATAAGGGCGAGCGGCACCGGGGAGCCGTACGACCGGATCAATCCTTACGCGTTCGCCCCTCCCATCGCTCCGCACCTGGCGGCCCGCGAGGCCGGACGGCGGATCGAGCGGCGGGTGCTCGATGCCGCCCATCGCGAGCTGGCGCGGACGCACGATCTGGTCATCGTCGAGGGCGCGGGCGGTTGGCAGATCCCGTTCGGGCGTGACTGGACGCAGGCGGACTGGGTGGCGCAGCACGGCTGGCCGGTGCTGCTCGTCGTCGGGATGCGCCTGGGCTGCCTGAATCACGCGCTGCTCACGGCCGAATCCATTCGGCCGCGTACGCGCCTGCTCGGATGGATCGCCAACGAAGTCCCGCCGCGCCAGTCCCGTCTCGACGACAACGTCGCCGAACTCAAGGCTCGCCTGCCAGCGCCACTGCTCGGTCGGGTAGGTTCGCGCGCAGGCTCGCTGCAGGCACAACTCTGTGCCGTCCTCGCGCAGATGCAGGCGCGCGAAGGCCGCTGATTTCTTTGCGCCGGCTTCCGGCCTTCCACTACAATCCGCGACCGCCAGCAACGCATTCGCGCAGCCCGGAGCCACCTTGAGCGACCCTCTCGATCTTGCAGTCGGAGCGAGCCTCGAGACCCGCTTCGTCCTGGGTCCGAACGCGTCGCTGAGCGTTCGCGGGGCCTGGTCCTTCATGATTCTGGTCAGTCTCGCGACGCTGGGCACGGCGTCGTGGTGTGCCGCTCATGGCTTCTGGCCGGTGTTGCCGTTCGCAGGACTGGAACTGGCAGCGGTCGGTTGGGCCCTGGCGGGATCCCTGCGGCGCAATCGCTATCGCGAAGTGGTGAGCTTCGAACGCGAACGGGTACGGATCGAGTTCGGCGCGGTCGGTCAGGGCGCTTCGGCGCAAGTGGAACTGCCGCGCGGCTGGACTCGGACCTGGATCGAGCGTGACGCCGAGCGGCGGCATGCCCCGACCCGCCTGCTGCTGGGCTGTTCCGGCCAGCGGGTGCAGATCGGTCGATGCCTGACCGACGAAGAGCGCGAAAAGCTGGTGCGTCGGTTCGGACAGCTGTTGAAGGTGCGGCCCGGTCGCGATGACGATCGGGCGGTGCACTCGGAAATGACTCTGGGAGAAGGATAGATGGCGATGAACAGGCTCGGCGGGCGCCTTGCGACGATGGTGGCGACCTGGCTGGCGACGGCGGGTGTGGCAATGGCCTACACCGGTGAGCGTTACAACCTCCCGATGGGCGTCACCGAGATCAGCCGCGAAGTGCACCACCTGCACATGCTGATCTTCTGGGTCTGCGTGGCCATCGCGGTGGTCGTCTTCGGCGCCATGTTCTATTCCGTCTTCGCGCATCGCCGCTCGGTTCATCCCAAGCCGGCCGATTTCCACGAGTCCACGACGGTGGAAATCATCTGGACGGCGATCCCGTTCGTGATCCTGATCAGCATGGCCATCCCGGCCGCCGGCACGCTGATCAAGATGGAAAACACCCGCAACGCCGAACTGACCGTCAAGGTCACCGGTTACCAGTGGAAGTGGCAGTACGAATACATCGGCCATGACGTGAAGTTCTTCTCGTCGCTGGCAGCCGACTCGAACCGCGCCCGTCAGCGCGGTTCGGGCGTCGACCCCAACACCGTCCCGAACTATCTGGTGGACGTGGACAACCCGCTGGTGCTGCCGGTCAACACCAAGGTGCGCTTCCTGGTCACCGCCAACGACGTCATCCACGCCTGGTGGGTGCCCGCCTTCGCAGTCAAGAAGGACGCGATCCCGGGTTACGTGAACGAGATCTGGACCAAGGTGGACGAGCCCGGCACCTACCGTGGCGTCTGCGCCGAACTCTGCGGCCGCGACCACGGCTTCATGCCGATCGTCGTCAAGGTGCTGCCGAAGGACGAGTACGAGGCCTGGCTTGCCAAGGCCAAGGGCGGTGAGGTTGCTGCCGCCGCTCCTGCCGTCGCGAGCGATGCCGCCACCGACGCCCCCGCGGCTGCGCCTGCCGCGGAAGCGGCCCCGGCTGCTGCCGAGTCCGCGCCCGCCACGGAAGTCGCCGCTGCTCCGGCCGCCGCCGCACCCGCTGCCGAGACGTCGAAGGACGATCTGATCAAGGCCGGCGAGAAGGTCTACAACGGCAACTGCGCCGCCTGCCACCAGGTGACCGGAAAGGGCATGCCGCCCAACTTCCCGTCGCTGGTCGAGTCGCCGATCGTCAACGGCGCCAGCCCGGACGCGCAGATCACGCAGATCCTGAAGGGCAAGAACATGATGCCGCCGTTCGGGCACCTGTCCGATGCCGATATCGCCGCCGTCGTGACGTACACGCACAACGCCTGGGGGCACTCCGGCCCCACGGTGCAGGCGTCGCAGGTCACCGCGCTGCGCGGCAAGTAAGGTTTCAGCGAATACGAACCTAGATGGCGAAAGGTCCAGCGCTCCGCGACGGACCTTTCGCCGAACCAGGCGTCACCGAAGAGAAATTTCTTCGCTGCGCTCAGAATGACAGTTGAAGCATTGAGTTAAGGAACGAACATGGCCAGCCACGACCACGCTCACGACGATCACGCCCACGGTCACGACGATCACCACCACGGTCCCGAGAAGGGAATCATGCGGTGGATCAAGACGACGAACCACAAGGATCTGGGCACGCTGTACCTGATCTTCGCGTTCACCATGTTCTTCATCGGCGGCGTGATGTCGCTGGTGATCCGCGCCGAGCTCTGGCATCCGGGCCTGCAGTTCGTCGATCCGGAATTCTTCAACCAGATGACCACGCTGCAC
>CAZXXM010000012.1:9770-18658 GCA_964644715.1 uncultured Salinisphaerales bacterium | reverse complement strand
TCGCCCAGGGCGGCCCGGCGGTCGGTACCGGCAACAATGCCGATCCTCGCTTCGCGGCGCAGTTCGCCAGGCGCCTGTCGAAGCTGGCCGGTCCGCGCTTCGTCCCGAGTCCTAATTTCTTCGAGAGTCTCGCCAGCCAGGACGCCGCCTGCGAACTGTCCGGCGCGCTGCGCGTGATCGCGGTTTCGCTGACCAAGATCTCGAACGATCTGCGCTGGATGAACTCGGGCCCGCTCGCGGGCCTGGGTGAAATCGAGCTGCCGGCGCTGCAGCCCGGATCCAGCATCATGCCGGGCAAGGTGAACCCGGTGATTCCGGAGGCCGTGTGCATGGTCGCGGCCAAGGTCATCGGCAACGACGCGACGATCACGCTGGCTGCGCAATCCGGCAGCTTCCAGCTCAATGTGATGCTGCCGCTGATCGCGCACGACCTGCTGCAGTCGATCGGTCTGCTCGCCAACGCCTCGCGGCTGCTGGCCGACAAGGCCATCGCGGGCTTTACGGTGCGCGAGGCGCGTATCGCCGAGCCACTGTCGCGCAACCCGGTGTTGATCACCGCCGCCAACAGCGTGCTGGGATACGAGAAGGGCGCGGCGATCGCGAAGAAGGCCTATCGCGAGGGACGGCCGGTGCTGGACGTCGCGCGCGAGGAGAGCGGCCTGTCCGCGGCGCGGCTCGAGCGCCTGCTCGATCCGGCAGCCCTGACACGCGGCGGTGTCCGAGGCGCGGGCGGAAGCGGCGGATAGCGGGCGTATCATCGCGGCAGCCACCTTCACGGAAGCTTCCATGAACGACATTTCCACCCCGCCGATCGCGCGCAAGAAGATCGCGAACGGTGCCGAGTACATCGAGAGCCTTCGTGGCCGCGGCCTGACGATCTGGCTGTTCGGCGAGAAGGTCGAGGAGCCGGTCGATCATCCGGTGATCCGGCCGTCGATCAACGCGCTGGCCCGCACCTACGACCTCGCGGTCGAGCACCCGGAGCTGGCGAGCGTCGTGTCGCCCTTCACCTGCGAGCGCGTCAGCCGCTTCCTGCACATCTGCACCTCGGCGCCGGATCTGGTGGCGCAGAACAAGATGCAGCGTCGTCTCGGCCAGCTCACCGGTACCTGCTTCCAGCGTTGCGTGGGCCAGGATGCGTTCAACGCGCTGTACTCGGTGACCTTCGAGATCGACGAGCAGTACGGCACGCCGTACCACACGCGCATGAAGGCCTTCCTGACCGAGATGCACCGCGGCAACTACGTCGTCGGTGGTGCGATGACCGACGTCAAGGGCGATCGCGGCAAGGCGCCTCACGAGCAGACCGATCCGGACCTGTTCGTGCGCATCGTGCGGCGCAGCGCCGACGGCATCTGGATCCGCGGTGCCAAGGCGCACCAGACCGGCTGCATCAACTCGCACTGGCTGCTGGTGATGCCGACGATGCGCCTGGGACCGAAGGACCGCGACTGGGCCGTCGTCGGCGCGGTGCCGGTCGACGCGCCGGGCATCACCTACGTCTATGGCCGTCAGTCCTGCGATACGCGCGCGACCGAGGGGGGAACCATTGACCCGGGCAACGTGACGTACGGCGGTCAGGAGGCGATGGTGATCTTCGACGACGTGTTCATCCCCAACGAGCACGTCTTCATGGACGGCGAGACCGACTACGCCGCGATGCTCGTGCAGCGCTTCACCGCGTATCACCGCCGTTCCTACGTCTGCAAGGCAGGCGTCGGCGACGTGCTGATCGGCGCGGCCGCATCGATCGCGGAAATGAACGGCGCCGACGCGGCCAGTCACGTGAAGGACAAGCTGGTCGAGATGACGCACCTCAACGAGACGATCTACGGCACCGGCATCGCCGCGAGCCACCAGGGCTTCGCGACGAAGTCCGGCGCCTTCCTGGCCGACGACATGTTGGCCAACGTCTGCAAGCACCACGTCACCAAGCTGCCGTACGACCTGGGCCGCATCGCGCAGGATCTCGCTGGCGGACTGGTCGCGACCTTGCCCAGCGAGCAGGATTTCCGCCATCCGGAGATCGGCGAACTGCTGAAGAAGTATCTGGCGGGACGTTCGACGTTCACGACCGAGGAGCGCATGCGCATGCTGCGCCTGATCGAGAACATGACCCTGGGTCGCAACGCGGTGGGCTATCTCACCGAGTCGATGCACGGCGCCGGCAGCCCGCAGGCGCAGCGCATCGAGATCGGCCGCGCCATGCAGCTCGAATACAAGAAGCGGCTGGCCAAGGCGCTCGCAGGCGTCACGCCCGAGCTGAGCGCCGACGAAGTCGTCGAAGAGCTCAGCGGCTACTTCGGACGCGTGTTCAAGCAGCCGGAACGCTAGATTCTTCGGCGCCGGGAACTAGGGCGCATCTCGATGGGGCGCGCGGCCCGGCGACGCTAGCATCGGGGTCGCGGCACATACATGCCGCACATGGCGACGGGGGTCGCCAGCCGGGGGACACCAGCAGCATGGAGAGTTCGGGGGTCAGGCGAGGGGCAGGCGGGCCGAGAGCCACCGCGCCCGTTGGCCTGCGCGTGCGCCTGGTCGAACGCTTCTTGCAGTTCAACACCTGGCCGGCCAGCCGCAAGCTCGCCCTGCTGACCGGGCCGGTCCTGATCGCACACCTGGTCGGATCGACGGTGGCCCACTTCGGCTTCGACGCCAGCGCCAACATCGATCTGGCGCGGCTGGATGCGTTTCTCGCCGTGTGGAGCGCGGCGGTCGCCGCCTTCTTCGTGCTGAGCCTGTGGCGGGTCCGTGTGCGGCGCGATTGGCCGGCTCTCCCGTATGCCTGGGTTTTCGTGTATTCGCTGTTCGTGGCCTGGATGCTGCACCTGTTCGGCACGATGAGCAGTCCGCACATGCTCTGGTATCCCGCGGTGATCACGCTGTGGTCGATCTATTTCGACGAGCGCGTGGGCGTGTTCAGCGCCCTCTATCTTTTCGTGCTGATCGTGCTCACCGGCCTGCTGGAAGTGCAGGGGGTGCTCGACTACGCACCGCTGCTGCTCGACCGCACGGTGGACGCGCAGCGCAACCTGGGCTGGCTGTCCGCGCACGTGCTCGTGACCATCGTGCTCCTCAGCCTGAGCTTTCTGCTGCAGTGGCTCGCGCTGTCCGTGCGGCGCGTGCAGGAGACGCGCTTGCGCGATGCCAATGTCCTGCTCGACCAGAGCATGCGCCTGATCCGCCGCTACGTGCCCTCGCAGATCGCGGACGACATTCTCGCCGGCGAGGCGCAGGCGACCGGGGTCAACGAGCGTCGGCGTCTCACGATCTTCTTCTCCGACCTCGTCGGGTTCACCGAGATCGCGGAACGCCTGGATCCGGAGGATCTCTCGCGCATCATCAACGAGTACTTCTCGGAGATGACGGCGATCGCCCAGCGCAACGGCGGTACCGTCGACGAACTCAGCGGTGACGCGATCCTGGTGCTGTTCGGCGCACCGCGCTTCACCGACGATCGCGACCACGCGCTGCGTTCCGCACGCACAGCCCTGGAGATGCAACAAGCGGTCGATGTGCTCAACGCCCGCTGGGCGGCCGACGGTATCGACGTGGTGTTCCGCGTGCGCATGGGCATCAACAGCGGAATGGTCACGATCGGTCATTTCGGATCGCCCGACCGCATGAAGTACACCGCGCTGGGCACGCACGTGAACGTCGCCGCCAGGATTCAGGCCGTCTGCGAGCCGGGCCAGGTCCTGATCAGCCAGGCGACCTGGCTGCTGGTGAACGACCAGATCGACTGCAGGCCCTGTGGCGAGGTCCAGCTCAAGGGCATCCAGAGGCCGGTGACGATCTACCAGTTGGCGGACGCCGTCCGGCAAGCGTCCTGAGCGCCCGAGGACGAACGGGCTCGGCGGGTCCCGCCCGCTGTCCAGATCCAAGTGAGACGCGGCGCACGAATCCGGCTTGGTCGGTCGTGCCCGCGCGACTAGCATCGAGCGGAGCGTCGGGGAATGCAGATGGCGGCAGCCGCTGTGACGAGCATAGAGCCGAGGGACACGACGGCGCGTGGCCGTGGCACGACGCCGCCGAACGGTCCGGCCTCGAGGCAAGCGGCGCTGGACGCCGTCACCGGGTGTTCGGAACGTCCCGGCGAACGCCGCCCATGACGCTCGTCGAGCGCTTCATCGAGGTCAACGCCTGGAGCACGAGCCGCAAGACCGTGCTGCTGATGTCGATCACCCTGCCGGCGCATCTGCTGGGTTGGCTCGTGCTGATCGCGGCGCAGGTCGACACCCAGGTCGTGAACATGGTCGTCGTGCATGCCGTCGTCGCCGGCGGTGCGGTGGTGCTGCTCGTGTGCCTGCTGGCGGGCGGTGCGATGGTCTGGATGGGGCGCGAGGGACGGTGGACCGGTTACCTGGTGGGCGTGCTGTACGGCGCCTACGTCATCGCGGTGATCCAGACCGCCGGAAACTGGAGCACGCCGTTCTTCTCGTGGTACCCGATCGGCGTGATCGTGCTCACCTTGTGGTTCGACGAACGCATCGGTGCGTTCTCGAGATGCAGCAGGCGATCGGCGTGCTCAACCAGGCCTGGGCGCGAGCCGGCATCGACGCGAGGTTCGAGGCGCGCATGGGCCTCAACACCGGTCTGGTCACCATCGGCAACTTCGGTTCTTCGGGCCGGATGAAGTACGCGGTGCTCGGCAAGCAGGTCAATCTGGCTGCGCGCATCCAGTCGATCTGCGAGCCGGGGAAGGTGCTGGTCAGCTATTCGACCTGGCTGTTGATCCAGGGCGAGATCGGCGGCGTTCCGCGCGGCGAGGCGAACTTGAAAGGAATCGCGCGGCCGGTTCAGGTCTACGAGCTGGCGCCACATTCCTGAAATCGTCTCGCGCTTCTCGCGCCGACCGGCGAAGATCGGACCGGAATTTCGTGGGAGCGATCGATGAGCGTGCGGATTCACCATCTCAACTGCGGCACCATGTGCCCGTACGGCCGGCGCATCATGGCGGGGCAGGGGGGGCTGCTGGAAACCGCGGAGCTCTGCTGCCACTGCCTGCTGATCGAGACCGCGCAGGGCCTGGTGCTGGTGGATTCGGGGCTCGGCACCGACGATGTCCGGACTCCCCGCCGGCTGGGGCGTCCGTTCCTGGCGACGGTGCGGCCGCAGCTTCGATACGAGGAGACCGCCCTGGCGCAGATCCTCGCGTTGGGGTTCAAGCAGGAAGACGTGCGGCACATCGTGCTGACCCACCTGGACCTCGACCACGCGGGCGGCATCTCCGATTTCCCCGGCGCCAAGGTGCATGTGTTCGATACCGAGATCGCGGCCGCGATGGCGCCCAGCCTGCGCGAGAAGATGCGCTACGTGTCGGCCCAGTGGGCGCACGGTCCCGATTGGGTTCGGCACGAGCTCGAAGGCGAGCGCTGGTTTGGTTTCGAGGCGATGCGTGCGATCCCGGGGCTGGATCCTGACGTGCTGCTGGTGCCGCTGACCGGGCACACGCGCGGGCACTGCGGGGTCGCGGTGAGAACAGCGGACCGCTGGATGATCCATTGCGGCGACGCCTATTTCTTCCGCGGCGAAGTCGAGACCCCGGCGAGTTGCCCGATCGGCCTGATGGCCTTCCAGAGCCTCATGCAGGTCAACGGTCAGCAGCGGCTGAACAACCAGCGAAGGCTGCGCGAGCTGAAGGCCACGCACGGCGGCGAGATCGACATCTTCTCGGCGCACGATCCGGTCGAGCTGGCGCGCCACCGGCACTGACCCGGAACGCCACGTCGTGCGGGCCGTCAGCAAAGCGCAGTTCGAAGCCGCGTATTTCGAGTACGGACGCGAGACCGGCGGATGGACGCGCGCGTACTGGGACCGCTTCTACGCAGACGATCGCACGCCGCCGATGACGTACAAGCTCGAGCTGCCGCAAGGTCCCGACCGGACGCGGATGATGATCGTCGACGACTACGCGTTGCGCGAGCATCGGCTGTTCTTCATCAGCGAAGAGGCCGAGGAACGGCTGTTCGGCCCAGCGTAGGCCGGACGAAGTCCAGCGCGGTCGCAACGGATGGATGCAACATCATCCGAAGACCAAGGCCGGAGGTGGCATCGATACCGCGAGTTCGAAGGAAACCCGCGGCGGGCCAAAGTTGCGAGCCGGGTTCCGTGACGTCCGTCGCAGGACGGGTCCGGTGTCGTCGAGACGATCTTGCCCGACGAGGCTAGGCTAGGATCCGAAAAGCCGTCCGGATGGACGGATTCGGGGGTACTCGCGAGGGCGATGGCAGCAGAATCGACCACCGGCATGGCGGAGAGCAAGGCCTATCCTCCGGCCCGTCGCTGGTCGTACGCGACCCTGGTCGAACGTTTCCTGGCATTTCACGACTGGCCATCCGCCCGCAAGGTCCTGCTGCTGGGGTGTCTGAGCAGCCCCACGACCCTGATTGCGGCCCTGATCAACAACGCCTACCAGGGTTCTGGCGCGCTGACCGGTGCGGTCAATCTGCACATGCTCAACCCCTTCCTGCTGGTGTGGCTGGTCGCGCTGGTGGCGGTGACGGCCCTGGCCTGGGTGGGCGTGCGCACGGGGTCTAGCAGTGGCCTGTTTCCG
The DNA here is from genome assembly GCA_964644715.1 of uncultured Salinisphaerales bacterium. Lineage (GTDB taxonomy): Bacteria > Pseudomonadota > Gammaproteobacteria > Nevskiales > Nevskiaceae > Panacagrimonas. Next base: position 12,102 of record CAZXXM010000012.1, on the reverse strand, counting down.
TACCTTTACGCGGCCCTCAACGTGCCCTTCATCGTGGCCATCATCCATCTGTACGGCACGATGAGCACACCTTTCGTCGCGATCGTCCCCGCTATCGTCATTCTGTGGATGCTGTATTTCGACGAGAAAGTGGCCAGCTTCGGGCTGGTCCTGATGCTGGCGGCCATTGGTGTGGTTCACGTGCTCGAGACGCAGGGTTGGCTGACCTATGCGCCCATGCTGGTCAATCGCGTGATCGACTCGCAGCGCAACTTGGTCTGGTTCCTGGCCGCAGTCACCGCGACGCTGATCCTGCTCTCGTTCTCCTTCTCGATTTGCCTGCTACTGCTGTCGGCACGGCGCATGCAGCAGCAGCGCCTCCAGGACGCGCGGCGCGAGTTGCAACGCAGCAACCAGATCATCCGCCGCTATCTGCCGAGCCAGCGCGTGGACCAGATCCAGAACGGGACCTACGTCGACGCCTCCCGCCCGGAGCGTCGCAAGCTGACGGTGGTGTTCTCCGAGATCGAGGGCTTCACCGAGGCTGCCGAAGCACTCGAACCGGCCCAGTTGGCCCACGTCCTGGACGAATACCTGTGCAGCATGATGCGCATCGCCGACGAACACGGTGCCACGGTGAATCACCTGGTCGGCGACAGCATCATGATGTTCTTCGGAGCGCCGCAGGCAACCAACGACCTCGACCACGCGTTGCGCGCGGTGCGGATGTCCTTGCAGATGCAGCGCCAGATGGAGCGCTTGGCGCTGGGCTGGTTGCAGCAGGGCATCACCCGGCATCTGCGCGCACGTATCGGCATCAACACCGGCTATGCCAGCGTCGGCGACTTTGGTTCACCGGGCCGCAAGATCTACACCGGGATCGGCGTGCAGACCAATCTCGCCGCGCGTATCCAGGCGTATTGCGAGCCGGGCAAGATCCTGATCAGCCACCCCACCTGGGCGCTGGTGCACGACAGCATCCCCTGCGACCGCAAGCACGAGATCGAAGTCAAGGGTGTACGACACCCCGTGCGGGTCTATGAGCTCGATCCGGCGGTCCACGCGTGAACGGTTCGCGTCATGTCCAGCGTTTCATCACCTTCATCAACTGGCCCACCAGTCGAAAGGTCGCGGTCTATGGCGCCGCGAGCTGCCTGTTCACCCTGGGCACACCGTGGTTGTTCATGTCGGCGGTCCCGGAAATCCGCGACCGCATCGATCCGAGTCTGATCGACCCTTTGGTGCAGGCATGGTCGCTGATGTTCGCCGTCGTCGGCCTGATCAGCCTGCCTTTCGCCCTCAGAGGCCAGGAAGCGCGCTGGACGGGTTACCTGATGATGGTGGCCGGAGCCCCCTTCCTGGTGGCAATGATCTACCTGTGGGGCACGATGAGCTCGCCGCTGGTTTCCTTCTTTCCCTGCGTCGTGATCATGTGGGCGTTGTACTTCGACGAGAAGCTGGCGTGGTTCGGCTTCGCGAACCTGATGCTGTGGTTGAGCGTGATCGGGATCGCCGAGATCCAGGGCGTAATCCCCTTCGCGCCGCTGCTGCTCGATCGCACGGTGGATGCCCAGGGTGACAGCGTGTGGTTCGGCACGATGCTGGTGATGACCATGGCGATGTTCGGATTCTGTGTCGTCCTCTGCCTTTTCGTGCTGGCAGCGCGACGGCTGCAAGCCGCCGAACTCGAGCAGACGCACCGCGAGCACCAGAACATCAACCGGCTCATCGGGCGCTACATCCCGGCGCAATTGCTGGAGCAGCTGACCCTCAGCATCCCGCAGCCGCAGGTCGTTCCGGGGCGGCGAAAGCTCACGGTGGTGTCGTCGGACATCCAGGGCTTCACCTACGCTTCCGACGAGCTCGACCCCGAAGACCTGGCCGGCATTCTCGACGAGTATCTCTCCGAGATGATGAGCATCGCCGACCGCCATGCCGGGACGGTCAGCAATGTCGCCGGCGACGGCATGACCATCCTGTTCGGAGCGCCGCGCGCGACCAGCGACGGTGACCATGCTCTGCGTGCGGTGCGCATGGCGCGGGACATGCAGGCACGCATGACTGCGCTGCAAGCGATCTGGCTGGACCGCGGGTTCGAGCGGCCCTTCCAGATCCGCATCGGCATCAGCACCGGCGTGAGCTGCGTCGGCGACTTCGGCTCGGAAGGCCGGCGCTTGTATTCGGCGGTGGGCGTGCAGGCGAATCTTGCGGTGCGAATCCAGTCTTTCTGCGACCCTGGGAAGATACTGGTCTGCGCGGAGACGGCCGCGTTGGTCGCCGACGAGATCCGTACTCGTCCCAAAACTCAAATCGTGGTCAAGCACCTCTCGCACGCGGTACCGGCCTTCGAGGT
>CAZXXM010000012.1:0-9670 GCA_964644715.1 uncultured Salinisphaerales bacterium | reverse complement strand
CTGCTGCAACTCCCGGGCCGTGGCCGTCCACACGCCGCACCGGCCGGTTCGGATGGCCGATAATGCCGGCCTGTCCCTTCCCAGCCGCTCTCCGAGCCGAGTCATGACGACCATCCGCCAGGACGACTTCATCCAGTCCATCGCCGACGCCTTCCAGTACATCAGCTACTACCATCCCCTGGACTACATCCAGGCGCTCGGGGAGGCCTATGAACGCGAGGAGTCGGCGGCTGCCAAGGATTCGATCGCGCAGATCCTGACCAATTCGCGGATGAGCGCCGAGGGCAAGCGCCCGATCTGCCAGGACACGGGCATCTGCGTGGTATTCCTGAAGGTCGGCATGAACGTGCGCTGGGATTCGACGATGAGCGTGCAGGAGATGGTCGACGCGGGCGTTCGCCGCGCCTACACCAACCCCGAGAACATGCTGCGCGCCTCGGTGCTGTCCGATCCGGCCGGTGCCCGCAAGAACACCAAGGACAACACGCCGGCCGTCATCCACTACGAGATCGTCGCCGGCGATCACGTCGAGGTGACCTGCGCCGCCAAGGGCGGCGGCTCGGAGAACAAGTCGAAGATGGTCTGCCTGAATCCGTCCGACTCGATCGTCGACTGGGTGCTCAAGACGGTGCCGACGATGGGCGCCGGCTGGTGCCCGCCGGGCATCCTCGGCATCGGCATCGGCGGCACACCGGAGAAAGCGACGGTGATGGCCAAGGAAGCGATCATGGCGCCGGTCGACATCCATCTGGTCAAGGAAAAGCAGGCGCGCGGCGAGACGCTGACGAAGATCGAGGCACTGCGCCTGGAACTGCTGGAGAAGGTCAACGCGCTCGGTATCGGCGCGCAGGGCCTCGGCGGCCTGACCACCGTGCTCGACGTGAAGATCATCGACTACCCGACGCACGCCGCCAGCCTGCCGGTGGCGATGATCCCGAACTGCGCGGCGACGCGGCACGTGCACTTCGAACTCGACGGCAGCGGGCCGGCGAAGCTCGAGGCGCCGAAGCTCGAGGACTGGCCGAAGGTTACCTGGAAGGCCGATCTGAAGACCTCCACGCGCGTGAACCTCGACACGCTGACGCCGGAAGAAGTCGCGTCGTGGAAGCCTGGCCAGACGCTGCTGCTCAACGGCAAGATGCTCACGGGGCGCGATGCCGCCCACAAGCGCATCCAGGACATGCTCGCCAAGGGCGAAAAGCTGCCGGTGGATTTCACGAATCGAACGATCTACTACGTCGGCCCGGTCGATCCGGTGCGCGACGAAGTCGTCGGCCCGGCGGGCCCGACCACCGCCACGCGCATGGACAAGTTCACCGAGATGATGCTCGCGCAGACCGGGCTGATCGCGATGATCGGCAAGTCCGAGCGCGGTCCTTCGGGCATCGCGGCCATCAAGAAGCACAAGGCGGCGTACCTGATGGCGGTCGGCGGCGCGGCCTACCTGGTCAGCAAGGCGATCAAGGAAGCGAAGGTCGTCGGCTTCGCGGACCTGGGCATGGAAGCGATCTACGAATTCACCGTGCAGGACATGCCGGTGACGGTGGCGGTCGATGCACTCGGCGAGTCCGTGCACGAGACCGGCCCGAAGAAATGGCAGGCCAAGATCGGCAAGATCCCGGTCGTCGCCGCGTAGCGGACGGCGCGCTACCGCGCCCGGTGCAGAACACATTCAGGCCGGTCCCCTCGACGGGACCGGTCACACAACCGAGGAGAGAGACGGCATGAGCGCTTTTCGCGATCTCGAGCACAAGGGCTGGAACGCCGCCGCCAGCGATTACGACGGCGCGTTCGCCCGACTCACCAGCCAGTCGGTGCCCGCGATGCTCGAGGCGGTCGGAGCCGGGCAGGATGTCCGCCTGCTGGATCTCGCCTGCGGTCCCGGGTACGTCACAGCCGAAGCGGCGCGGCGCGGCGCGAAAGTGCTGGGCCTGGACTTCTCGGCGTCGATGCTCGACATCGCGCGCCGGCTGCACCCCGGTCTCGAATTCGTCGAAGGCGACGCTGAATCGCTGAAGCAGGCCGACGCCAGCTTCGATGCGGTCACGATGAACTTCGGCGTGCTGCATCTCGACCACCCGGAGAAGGCTATCGCCGAGGCTGCACGGGTGCTGGCACCCGGAGGGCGTTTCGCGTTCACGGTGTGGGCCCCGCCCGAGCAGACGGCGGCCTTCCGCATCGTGCTCGGCGCGGTGTCGCGTTGCGGCAAGGCCGACGTGCCGTTGCCCCCGGGCCCGCCGTTCTTCCAGTTCAGCGATGCCGCGGTGTCGAAGAAGGCCCTGGAAGCGGCCGGCCTGGGCGATACGCGGGTCATCACGATTCCGCAGACCTGGCGCTTCGCCAAGTCCTCGGATCTGTTCGACACGATGATGGCCGGCACGGTGCGCACCGCCGCGCTGCTCAAGGCGCAGACGCCGCAGGCGCTCGAAGCGATACGCGACGCAATCGAACAGGAGATGACGGCGTTCAAGTCCGGTGATGGCTATGCGCTGCCGATGCCGTCGGTCCTTTCCAGTGGCCGGAAAAAAGCGTAATCCGCGCCCCGGACTTCGTCCGGGCTACGATCCCGTCTGACTTCTCCTCGCACACGGACCCGCATGCGCAATTTCCTGATCTACCTGGTGGGCGTGCTGATCGTCGTCGGCGCACTGGCCTACGGCGCGCACCTCGCCGGCGTCGACACGCAATGGGTCTTGATCGGCGCCGCCGTCGCGTTCGGGCTGGGCGTGATGGGCGGCATCAGCAAGACGCAGAAGCGGGACTAGCGGGCATGTCGCGGCTCGGAGGACGTCTCGCCATTCCCTTGCTGCTGGCGCTGTTGACGGGCTGCGGTCAGCCTTTATCGGGCACCTACGTCGACATCGAGGACGCCACCCGCTTCTACACGTTCTCGAAGTGGTCGAAGAGCTGGACCAGCTACTACGAGCAAACCGGCAGCTACACCGTGGACGGCGAGGTGCTCACGATCGACACCGGCGGCGGCCTGGTGGGCCGGATCGTGTCGGAATCGGAGTTCCGCCTGAACGACGTCTCGGGCTGGCATCCGGAGAAGCCGTACAACGTGTACCGCCGTGTCGCGACGCCGCCCTGAGTCGGTCCGCGCTTCACGCGGGCGCCGGTTGCAGCACCTGGCTCATCTTTTCGCGGTCCAGTTCGTTCTCCCAGCGTGCGACGACGAGGCAGGCCACGCCGTTGCCGATGAAATTGGTCAGCGCGCGGGCTTCGCTCATGAAGCGATCGATGCCCAGGATCAGCGCCAGACCCGCGACCGGCACCGTCGGCACCACCGACATCGTCGCCGCGAGCGTGATGAAGCCGGAGCCGGTCACGCCGGCGGCGCCCTTCGACGTCAGCATCGCGACGCCGAGCAAGGTCAGCTCCTGCGTCAAGCTCAGCTCCACGTTGAGTGCCTGCGCGACGAAGATCGCGGCCATCGTCAGGTAGATGTTGGTGCCGTCCAGGTTGAACGAATAACCACTGGGAACGACCAGGCCCACGACCGAGCGCGAGCAGCCGAGGCGCTCGAGCTTCTGCATCAAGGGCACCAGCGCCGATTCCGACGAGGAGGTGCCCAGCACCAGCAGCAATTCCTCCTGGATGTAGCGGATGAAGCGCAGGATCGAAAAGCCGGTGAGCTTCGCGATCGTGCCTAGCACGACCAGCACGAACAGCAGGCAGGTGAGGTAGAAGCCGCCCATCAGCTTGGCGAGAGGTCCCAGGCTGTCGACGCCGTATTTGCCGATCGTGAAGGCCATCGCGCCGCCGGCGCCGATCGGCGCGAGTTTCATGACCATGCCGATCATGCGGAAGAACACCTGCGCAGCGGATTCGCAGAACGCGATCACCGGCTTGCCGCGATCGCCGATGTGGATCAGCGCGAAGCCGAACAGCACCGCCACCAGCAGGACCTGCAGCAGGTGGCCGTTGGCGGTGAAGGCGTCGCTGAAGGTGGCCGGGATGATGTCGAGCAGGAACTGGACCGTCGACTGCTGTTCGGCCTTGTCCGCGTATTGCGCGACGGCACCGGCATCGAGCGTCGCCGGGTCGGCGTCGAAGCCGGCGCCGGGTTTCAGCAGATTGACGACGAGCAGGCCGATCACCAACGCGATCGTCGAGACCACCTCGAAGTAGAGGATGGCCTTGGCTCCGACGCGGCCCACCTTCTTGACGTCGGACACGCCGGCGATGCCGAGCACGACGGTCAGGAAGATCACCGGGCCGATCAGCATCTTCACCAGCGAGATGAAGCCGTCGCCCAGCGGCTTGAGCGAGACGCCGACGTTCGGGGCGTAGTGACCGATCAGCCCGCCGACGACGATGGCCGCGAGAACCCAGAGGTAGAAACGTGATCCCTGCATGGCGGCGGCGTGGTCCGGAGCTTCGCCGCACGATAAACCAGACGCGGGATGCGGTCCGGGTCGGAGGCGGCAATCCTGCCGCAGCAGCACGGCGCATGCCGGGGTCCCGGCTCGCCCGCCGGGTCTGCCGCGGCGCCCGGCCCGGTGGCGATCGATTCCCCACGGCGAGGGCCTTGCGGGATAATCGGGATCCGACATTCCGCCGACCTCCGCCCGCATGCCTTCTTATCGCTCGCTGTGCCTTCTCGGCTTCCTCGCCTGCGCCGGTGGACTCGCGTTCGCGCTCTACCTGCAGCATTTCAAGGGTTTCGAGCCCTGCCCGATGTGCATCTTCCAGCGCGTCGCGATGGCCGGCGCCGGCCTGTTCTTCCTGATCGGCGCCCTGCATAACCCCAAGGGTGGCGGGCGCTGGGCCTACGCCGTGCTGGCCGACCTGTGCGCGATCGGCGGCATCATCATCGCGGCGCGCCACGTCTGGCTGCAGGGGCTGCCGGCGGACCAGGTGCCGGCCTGCGGACCGACGCTCGACTACCTGCTGGGCATGCTGCCGGTGATGGAAGTCGTGCAGATGGTGCTCAAGGGCGACGGCAACTGCGCCAAGATCGACGCGCAGTGGCTCGGTCTGTCGCTGCCGATGTGGACGATGATCACGTTCATCGGGCTGAGCCTGTGGGCGATGCTCACCGCGATACTCCCGGCGATCGCCGAACGTCGCGCGGCGGCTTCGTCGTCCCGCTCCTGAACTTCGAATCCGAAAGACGCCATGTCCTACGCCACGACCGATCTCTCCGACGCCCATCCGGAAGCCCAGACCTGCGACCCGGTCTTCACCGACTTCGGGGGGCGTGCCGCGTTCTTCGGTCCGATCAAGACGCTGAAGGTGTTCGAGGACAACGCGCAGGTACGCGCCACGCTCGAGACCCCGGGCGAGAACCGCGTGCTGGTCGTCGACGGCGGCGGTTCCACGCGCTGCGCGCTGTTCGGCGGCAACCTCGGTCAGCTCGCCGTGAAGAACGGCTGGGCCGGCGTGGTCGTGTACGGCCTGATCCGCGACAGCGTCGAGATCGCCGGCCAGGATTTCGGCCTCAAGGCCCTGGGTCGGCATCCGCGAAAGAGCGAGAAAGGTCTGCACAGCGCGCAGGCCGATCGCGTCGTGAAGTTCGCCGGCGTGGAGTTCAGGCCGGGCGCCTGGCTGTACGCGGACGCGGATGGCATCGTCGTCAGCGAGAAGCCCATCCACGCGTAAGGCCTCCGCCTTTGGCGGAGCCCGGACGAAGTGCGGGGGTTGCAGTCCGAATTGAAAGAGCGATCCCGGACTTCGTCGGGGCTACGACGTCACGCCGTGGCGTTGCGGCGATGGATCAGCCAGACGAACACGCTCGCCGTCAGGATCATCTGGATGCCGTACACGGCGCCCGGGATCATGTAGACCGGCGCGATCATCGCGCCCACCGCCATGGTCAAGGTGGTGTTGTGCACGCCCAGCTCGATGGCGATGGCCGTGGACTGCCTCAGGTCCAGCTTCGCCCGCCTGGCGATGAACCAGCTCAGCGACATCGCGCAGAGGTTGAGCGTCAGCGTCGCGGCGCCCACCGCCACCAGCATGTCGAGCCCCTCGTGACGCGCCTCGTAGATCGCGCCGCCGATGACGATCACGAAGAACAGCAGGGCGACCCGCTTTACCCAGGGCTCGGCGCCTTTCGCGAATTTCGGGGCCAGGCCCCGCACCAGCATGCCGAAGGCGAGCGGCACGATGGTGATCGTCAGCACTCGCAACACGATCCGGGTCATGTCGATCTGGGCTTCCGACTGCGCGCCGAGGAAGTACCAGGTCGCAAAGCCCAGGAACAGCGGCGTCGTGACCACGGCCGCGAGGCTGCTGACGGCGGTGATCGTCACCGACAGCGCGGTGTCGCCGCGGGCGAGGTGGGTCAGCAGATTGGCGGTCGTTCCTCCCGGCGCGGCGCCCAACAGCACCATGCCGACGGCGAGTTCGGGCGGCAGCCGAAACAGCAAGGCGGCCAGGAAGGCGAGCAGCGGCGACAGCAGCAGCAGATTGCCCAGGCCGATCACCATGCCGCGCGGGTAGACCAGCACGCGCTTGAAATCGGCGGCCGTCAGCGACAGGCCCAGGCCCGTCATGATCACGAACAGCGCCAGCGGCAGCAGGGTGGTGGCGAAAAAGCTGTGGGTCATGGGCGCGGGGAGCTCGGATCGGTGCGCCGAGACTGCCGCAAATGACGCGCGGGAGCGATGCAGGGTGAAGCCTTGCCAACCTGGCGCAGCACCCGTGTCGCGAGCTGTTTCCGGGTCTCGAAGCGGGGCGGTTGCCGTAGGCTCAGGGAGGGCATCGGGCGAAATTGTTGCATTGCAGCGTCAGCCCCTCATTGGCTAGACTTCGCGCCCCTTTTTCCGGGCCTTGCGGCCACGCCCGTCTCGCTGCGCGATTTGGAATGGGGAGTGACATCGAGTCACTCCCCATTCCAAATCGTCCCAAGAACAGGCAGGAGTTTTCGGATGAGTGGTGTCAAAGGCGTGGAAGTGCTGGGTGCGTTGCCGCCCGCTTACAAGAAGATTCTCACCCCGGCTGCCCTGGCCTTCGTCGCCAAGCTGGTTCGCAAGTACGGGCCCACGCGCGAAAAACTGCTCGCTTATCGCAAGGCCCGCCAGGCCCTGATCGATGCCGGCAAGGTTCCGGGTTTCCTGAAGGAGACCAAGAAGATTCGTGACGGCAAGTGGAAGATCGCCGGCACGCCAGCCGACCTGCAGGACCGCCGCGTCGAGATCACCGGTCCGGTCGACCGCAAGATGGTCATCAATGCGCTGAACTCGGGCGCGAAGTGCTTCATGGCGGACTTCGAAGATTCCGCCAGCCCCACGTGGGAACTGATGATGACCGGCCAGATCAACCTGGCCGACGCGGTGCGCCGCAAGATCAGCTTCACCAACGAAGCCGGCAAGGAATACAAGCTCAACGACCAGATCGCGACGCTCATCGTGCGTCCGCGCGGTTGGCACCTGCTGGAAAAGCACCTCCTGATCGACGGCAAGCCCGCACCGGGCGGCATCGTCGATTTCGGACTGTTCTTCTTCCACAACGCGAAGGAACAGCTGAAGCGCGGCACCGGTCCGTACTTCTACCTGCCGAAGATGCAGTCGCACCTCGAGGCGCGGCTGTGGAACTCGATCTTCGTCGACGCGCAGAAGGAACTCGGCATCCCGCAGAAGACCATCAAGGTCACGGTGCTGATCGAGACCTTGTGGGCTGCGTTCGAGATGGACGAGATCCTGTACGAACTGCGCAACCACATCGTCGGCCTGAACTGCGGCCGCTGGGATTACATCTTCTCCTGCATCAAGACGCTCAACGCGCACGGCGACTGGATGGTGCCGGATCGCCTGGCCGTGGGCATGGATCGCCACTTCCTCGACAGCTACTCCAAGCTGCTGTGCGAGACCTGCCACAAGCGCGGCGCGCATGCGATGGGCGGCATGGCCGCCTTCATCCCGACCAAGGACGCGGCGCAGAACGAGGTCGTGTTCGCCAAGGTCACGGCCGACAAGCTGCGTGAAGTGAAGAACGGCCACGACGGCACCTGGGTGGCGCATCCGGGCCTGGTGCCGGTGGCGCTCAAGGTGTTCGACGAGCACATGCCGGAAGCCAATCAGGTTTCCAAGCAGCTCAAGTACGGCATCAAGGCCAAGGACCTGCTGGTCAAGCCCGAAGGCGCGATGACGGAGGCCGGCCTGCGCAACAACATCAACGTCTCGGTGCAGTACACCGAGGCCTGGTTGCGCGGCAATGGCTGCGTGCCGCTGCACAACCTCATGGAGGACGCCGCCACCGCCGAGATCAGCCGCACGCAGATCTGGCAGTGGCAGAAGTACGGCGTCGAGCTGAGCGACGGCCGCAAGGTCACGCCGGCCCTGGTCAACCAGGTCATCGATGAAGAACTGGCCACGATCAAGAAGCAGCTCGGCGAGGAGCGTTACGCCGCCAGCCGCATGATCGAGGCCGCGGGACTGGTGGCACGCATGTCGACGGCGACCAAGGTCGCGGACTTCCTGACCTTGCCCAGCTACGACTACCTCGACTGAATTATTGCGGGAGGTCGGGCGGCGCGGTGAACCGTAGCCCTTCGTCCCGATTCCCCGGCATCCGCCGGTTCAATCGTTCACCGATTCAAAACTTCCTGAGGTCAAGCAGCAATGAGCACCCGCGACGAACAGATCAAGGCCCTTGAGAAAGACTGGGCGACCAACCCCCGCTGGAAACTGGTCAAGCGCGGTTACTCCGCCGCTGACGTGGTCCGCCTGCGTGGCAGCGTCGCGATCGACCACACGCTGGCCAAGCGTGGCGCCGAGAAGCTCTGGAAGCTGGTCAACGGCGAAGCCAAGAAGGGCTACGTCAATGCCTTCGGCGCGATCACCGCCGGCCAGGCGATGCAGCAGGCCAAGGCTGGCCTCGAAGCGGTGTACCTCTCCGGCTGGCAGGTCGCCGCCGACGGCAACACCAGCGAGACCATGTACCCGGACCAGTCGCTGTACGCGTACGACTCGGTGCCGACGATGGTTCGTCGCATCAACAACACCTTCACCCGCGCCGACGAAATCCAGTGGAGCCGCGGCATCGGCCCCGGCGACAAGGGCTTCATCGACTACTTCCTGCCGATCGTGGCCGACGCGGAAGCCGGTTTCGGTGGCGTGCTGAACGCTTTCGAGCTGATGAAGAACATGATCGTCTCCGGCGCCGCCGGCGTTCACTTCGAAGATCAGCTTGCTGCGGCCAAGAAGTGCGGCCACATGGGCGGCAAGGTGCTCGTGCCGACGCAGGAAGCGGTCGAGAAGCTGATCGCGGCCCGCTTCGCCGCCGACGTGCTGGGCGTGCCGACCATCGTACTCGCGCGTACCGATGCGGAAGCCGCCAACCTCATCACGAGCGACTACCACCCGAACGACAAGCCCTTCCTCACCGGCGAGCGCACGCAGGAAGGCTTCTTCCGCGTCAAGAACGGTCTGGAGCAGGCCATCAGCCGCGGCGTCGCCTACGCGCCTTACGCGGACCTGGTGTGGTGCGAGACGGGCGTGCCCGACATCGGCTTCGCGCGTGAATTCGCGCAGGCCGTGCACAAGGAGTGCCCGGGCAAGCTGCTGTCGTACAACTGCTCGCCTTCCTTCAACTGGAAGAAGAACCTCGACGACAAGCAGATCGCCAAGTTCCAGCAGGATCTGTCGGATCTGGGCTACAAGTACCAGTTCATCACGCTGGCTGGTATCCACATCAACTGGTACAACACGTTCCAGTTCGCCCA